>CAZWST010000012.1:0-32932 GCA_964636965.1 uncultured Muribaculaceae bacterium | reverse complement strand
TATTATTTTATTTGTAGGAATTAAATATATGGCTAATTTGCTAATATGACATCATTAATTATGAAAATATATTTGAATTTATATTTAGATATATATTTGTATTTATATATACGTATACGTCTATTTTAGTTACTACTACTATATCTTAGTTACTAGATTGATATAATAATTTAAAGTAGGGGGTTCTTTATTAAAAAAAATGGGTTGTAAAAGTAAGTAGTATCCCCTACTTTTTATTTACGAATTAAGTAGGGGATATTAATAAAAAAAACAAGAACTTATATCTTGTTTTTAATTAAATGGTGTATTGATTTATTTTATTCTGTTAACAAATCGTCACGATCAAAGTCAAATGTTTCTTCATTATCTTCAGTACCATAGTTTTCATTATTTTTATCTTCTGACTTTTTACAAGTAATATACTCCTCTACTCCATCTTTTTCATATACACAAGTATATGTAGAATTATCGGAGTTTAGAGTACAATATTTTGATGCTTTACATTTATAACTTGTTTCATCTTGACCGGGTATAAAAATTAGTAGAAAAAATAATATTACTATAAAGACTATTTTTAGTATATTAATAATTATACCAGTATAGGCAAGTCCCCTTCCCTTTTCATTTCTTTCTTTTATTTGAGATAAAGCAATTAAACAAATCATTGTTCCAATAATGATGGAAAAGAATGATATTATAAATCCTATTATACTTAAAGTGTTGATTTTTTTATTTCTCATATACTTCACTACCTTACAATAATAGGATATCATATATTATAACTTATAGCAATAAGCGAAATTTATACTCTAAGTGCTATTAAACTAATAAGTGTTCCAATAATTATTCCAATTATCATATACTTTTTACTTCTTAGAACTTCTTTATAGATATTATTTATACTAAGTGTTATCATTAATCCTGCTACAAATAATAAAACGATACTTATTGTCAGATTATTAATATAATTTTTTAAAAAAATATATGCAATTATTGCTCCAAGAGGTTCTGATAATGACGCTATTAAAGTAGTAAATATTACTTTTTTCTTGGAATGAGTTGCTTGATACAGAGGCATACTTATACATATTCCTTCAGGTATGTTATGAAGAAGTATTCCAATTGATAAACTTATTCCTAATCTAATATTAACCATCGATGATAAAAATGTTGCCATTCCTTCTGGAAAATTATGAATAGCTAAGCTTATGAATGATAGTATACCAATTTTTTTTAAGTTATTTTTTTCTTTATATTCTTTATCTAATATAATTATAACAAATACTCCAATTATAAAAGGAGCTAGTGATAGTGTTACAGTGTTAAACATGGTATTGTTACTGCTGATATATATTAAACTTTCAGGAATTAGATCTAGTATTGAAAATAATAACATAATGGTTGCTGAAATAGATAAAAATAAAGGTATATATTTGCGATTATTCATTTTTGGTATAAATATGAATATAGATCCTAAAAGAGTCCCTAAACCCGCTAAAAATGATAAAATATAAGATATTTGTGTATTCATATTAATATTTATGAAAAAAAGAAGATAAAAATTCTTCTTATTTATCTTCTTTTTTAATTATATCTCGATTAAGTATTTCTTGTGCTTTATTATTGTTTATACTTATTTTTGATTTATCTTTTAGTTTTAAGACGATTAAAGTTAGTATTCCAATAGCAAGTAAAGGGAATAATACATAGTTATAATTAATTGTAAGTTTTTTCTTTTTCTTTATTTCTTTTTCTTCTATTTTTTTAGTTGTTGTAGTTCTAGTCTGATATTCACCTGATGGTGTTGTTATGATTTCTCCAGAATCATTTACTTCAACTGGTATAGTTATGATATTCCCGTTACTATCTTCTTTTGATATTATTGTGGTTTTCCTTGTTTCTTCGGTTTTATTATCTCTTTCTTCATTGTTAGTAGTCCTTTTTTTTCCACCGGGTACTGAATAAGCATAAGTTTTATTAGTAGTAGTTGCTATTTTTTTAGTTGTGGTTGTAGTTTTTATTGTTTTACTGCTACTTAGTATAGAATTAATACTATTATAATCTATATTAGTATTTGTATTGCCTTGATAGCGTGTATTTGATACAACTAATTTAGAATCGTATAATTCTTTATCTGTTACTCCATCTAAGAATACGCCACCGGTTAAGTCAATTTTATAGAACTTATTGTTCAATTTTACTATATTATAGGTGTGTACAGATGAAAAAGCTTGTGTTACTTCATTTGCTTCAGTTATATGATCAACTATGTAAGATTCTATTCCCATTTTATCCATGATATATGAAAACGCGATAGAATATCCAATGCAAGTAGACTTTCTTGTGATGAGAGTATCATATGTTGATGAATATGAAGAAAGCATATCATCTATTGTATTATCATTTTGATAAGATGTTGTATTTCTAATATAGGTATAAGTATTTAATATTTTGTCATAGTCACTTCCAGAACCGTTTAGATATGGAAGTATTTTATTAGTGAATTCTTCAACTACTATTTCTTCATTTCCAGATACTCGAATATTTGTTGTAGATAAGATTAATTCTCCGTTGTTTATAGCATTTTCAATGTGCAAACCAAAATGATTTGGTTCCCATTTGCCTTTTCTCAAGTATGTATAATAGTTTTCTTTAATATCTTCTACACCATAATTTTTTTTATAGTATGCGTCGACCTCATTAAAATCTATTGCTTCATATCTGGAAAAAATTATATGAAATTCACCTATTTTTAAATTTTGGTATATATCATCTAAAGCGTGTATAAATTCGCTTGTTGTATGAACTCGATATGCATCACTTCCATAAAGAGCTGCAAGATTATCAGCTTTTTCTTTTTCTTGTCCTTTAATGAATGTTTGATAATTGGTTTCGATACCTCTTTCAAAGTAGTAAACTGTATCGTTATAATACATTTCTTCATATATTGGAATACCAAAATATTTTAATGCATCTTCAAAACTTATGTTTGAGTCGGTTTCTGTATCTTTATAAATAATTACTTTTTTTCCATTTTGTTCTTCAACCTGTTTTAATATGCCAAATGAATAAGTTTTACTATTATATAGTATAAATGTTGTTAAAAATAAAACATTCACAATAAAGATTGCGCATAATATTTTTTTTGCTTTCATAGAATACTCTCCTACTATCTAAATAATTTTAACATAGATATTATATTAATTCAATAATTGTACATAATAATATCAGGAGGTAAAAATTATGAAAAGTAAAAAAACAAACAAGACTAATAGAACACAAAATAAAACTAAAAAGTCAACAAGTTCTAATAATTCATTATCTTGTAGTAATGAATAATTTAAAAGAGGATGATGATGTATCCTCTTTTTATTTTCTTGGAAAATAAGTTAAATATTCTTTATGTAATGTTTCGTTTGTTATGTGTGTGTATATTTGAGTCGTTTGTATATCAGAGTGTCCAAGTAGTTCTTGAATAACCCTTAAATCAGCTCCGTTTTCTAATAAGTGTGTTGCGAATGTGTGTCTTAATGTATGTGGTGAGATATTTTTAGTTATTCCTTTTTTTAGGCACTCCTCTTTTATCATTTTAAATACGCCTTGCCTGGTAAGCATTTTTCCATGATTATTTAAAAATAAATAATTTGTTTCAATATTTTTAACTAATAGTTGTCTATAGTTGTTTATATAGTTATTTAAGGCGTCAATCGCGTAATCGTTTATTGGAACAATTCTTTCTTTAGAACCTTTCCCCATTACCCGAACAATGCATTCATCTAAATCAATATTTTTAAATTCTAAAGTGATTGTTTCACTTATTCTTAAACCAGTTGCATACATTATTTCTAAAATGGCTTTATTTCTGGCATCAAATGGTGTTTCTATTTTTATATCAAGAAGTTTTTCTATTTCCTCTATGGTTAAAAATGTAGGCAAATGTGTCCCAAGTTTAGGCTGTTTAATTGAGTCGCAGGGATTATAAGATATTTTATCAAGTTTCATAAAGTAATTATAAAATGTTCTAAGTGCCGAGATATTTCTACTCACTGATGATGCAGCAAGTTCATTTAGAGTGTAGATATATTTTTCAAGATCTTTTACTCCTAATTTTAATAAATCTTTTTTTTCATAATATTTAGCTAACTTTTCAAGATCTTTTTCGTAAGATTTAATGGTATTATCTGAATAGTTTAAGTCAAGCTCTAAGTATATTAAAAACTCTGATATATAATCTTGATTCATATTATCACCTTAAAGTAATTATATCAATAAATTGACTTATATACAAATGTTTGGTAGTATATTAGACATTGTTTGAAGGGGTTATTATGGAAAAAAGTTTTTATGAATTTTATACATTCTTTAGTGAAGTGGTTTTTGGACTTAAATGCAAGAGTTGCCGTGAAGGTGAACTTTACTATAATGATGATTATATTTGGAAAGTATTTAGTTCATGTTTTACGCCAGAACTAAAAGGAGAAGAAATAATTCTTGAAGTTTCAAAATTAGATAGTGATTATTTAACTATTCCTACTCGCCTGCTTTATTTGGATGGTGAATACTATGGTTATAAAATGGATAATGTTGGTACCTCTTTGGATAAATTTATTTTAAAAAATAAACCAAGTCGTGATTTTGTTATTAAAATATTATTAGATTTTAAAAGAATAATGGTTTATCTTGATGGTATGGGAATAATTCATGGAGATGTTAGTATGTCTAATATTTTAATTGATGAAAGTGATAATTATCATGTTCGTTTAGGGGATATTACAAGTATGATATTCCCAGGAATTAATAGTAAATATCATATAAAGTTTTTACATGAGCATTGGTATAAACATTATGGTGATATAAAAGTTATAGATAAACTGGCTTTTGATTATATTACATATTTATTAATTAACTTTTATGATGATTCTTTAGAAGATATTTTAGATAATCCGGATTATAATTTTAATACTGTTTTGGAAATGCTTAGCAAAAATAAAGGGTTATTTAAAAATGTATGTGCACCTGATATTTTAAAAGATATAGCTTGTGTACAAAAAACTCGCTCACTAGAATCTAAAAATACTTATCTAATAGACTGCTTAAAGTAGTCTATTTTTATTTTATTTATGATATAATATTATTTAAGGTGATTATATGGAATTACTAGCAGATAAACTTAGACCAGAAAAATTAAGTGATATTGTTGGTCAAAAACACTTAGTTGGTGAAGATAAAGTACTTTATAATCTTGTAAATAATAAAAAAATATTTAGCATGATTTTATTTGGTAATCCAGGTATTGGCAAAACTAGTATTGCTTGTGCTTTAGTTAATGAGATAGGATGCCGATTTAGAATGCTTAATGCGGTTATTAATAATAAGAGTGATTTTGATGTAGTTATAGAAGAAGCTAAGATGTATGGAGATTTAGTTTTAATAGTTGATGAAATTCACAGAATGAATAAAGATAAGCAAGATATACTTCTACCCTATATTGAAAATGGTACAATTATTTTAATTGGTCTTACAACATCTAACCCATATTATAAAATTAATCCAGCCATTAGAAGTAGATGTCAAATATTTGAACTTTATAATTTAAGTGAAGATGATATAAAAGAAGGATTATTAAAGTCAGTTAAAAAACTACCTAAATGCAAACTTGATGATGATGCATGTGAGTTAATTGCTCATCTTTCTTCAGGAGATTTTAGAAGTGCACTTAATTTACTTGAAATATCCTACTACTCTTCAAATAAGTATCATGTTACGAGTGATATTGTTAAAACAATAAATTCAAAACCGGTTTTAGTAGGAGATGCAAACGGGGATGGGCATTATGATCTTATAAGTGCATTTCAAAAAAGTATTCGTGGAAGTGATGTTGATGCTGCCCTTTATTACTTAGGAAGGCTTATCGTTATTGGAGATTTAGATATAATCTATAGACGTATGAATGTTATTGCTTATGAAGATATTGGCCTTGCAAATCCGGGAATGGGTCCTAAGGTTCGTGCTGCGATTGAAGCTAGTGAAATGCTTGGGCTACCTGAGGCAAGAATTCCTTTATCTGTTATTGTTACTGAACTTGCTTTATCACCTAAGTCTAATTCAGCTCATATAGCTTTAGATAAAGCAATAGAAGATATTGAATCTGGTTCTACGGGCGATGTTCCTTCTTGGATAAAAACTAATTCACCACTTTATAAGTATCCTCATGATTATAAAAATCATTGGGTTAAACAACAATATTTACCAGATAATATAAAAAATAAAAAATATTATGAACCATGTAATAATAAATATGAAGCTAATTTAAATAAAATAAATAAGGAGATGAAAGAAGAATGAATATAGCTATAATTGGAACTGGCGTATACGCCCTAGCTATGACTAGAGCGCTTTCTTTAAATAAGAAAAATAAAATTACTTTGTGGAGTGAATCAACTGAGTCTTTGAATAGACTTGAAAAAAATAGAAAAAAACTACCCGAGTTGGGTGATTTTTCAATTGATGATAAGATAAAGATTACGACATCTTATGAGGAAGCATTAAAGAATGCAGATGTTGTATTTATTATGTGTGCTGCTAGATTTGTTAGTGATGTTTCTAAAAATATCATGCCTTATATAAATAAAAAGATGCATTTTATCATTGGATCTAAAGGAATTGAACAGGAATCTTGTAAATTTGTCCATGAGGTTTTCTTAAACTTTATTAATACTAAAAAAGTTGCTGTAATATCAGGACCATCATTTGCAATTGATATAGCTAATCTTGAACCTATTGGTCTATCTTGTGCTTCTAGATCTCGTGATACTTTAAAAGTTTTAGATAAAGTATATAAAGGAACTAATATAAAACTTCGTTCAACTAATGATTTAATTGGTATTGAATTATGTGGCTCAATTAAAAATGTAATAGCTGTTGCTGCTGGTATTCTTGAAGGACTTGGTTATTCAGAATCAACTAGAAGTTTTTTGATAACTGAATCTTTACATGATATTAAAGAACTTATTAGTGGCTTAGGTGGAAATAAGAAAACTATACTTTCTTTTGCTGGGGTTGGAGATTTACTATTAACGGCAACTAGTACTAAGTCTAGAAATTATTCTTTCGGGGTTATTCTTGGTAAGGGTAATAAAAATGATGCCGATAAATTCTTAGAGAATAATACAGTTGAAGGATACTATACTTTAAAAAGTATTTATACTCTTTTAAGAAGAAAAAAGATAAAGATGCCAGTTATTGATTTAATCTATAATATAGTTATGAAAGATAGCGATCCTAAATCATTAGCAAAATTTTTAATAGAAAAAAAATAAAGCTCTTAGGCTTTATTTTTTTATTATGTCATTAATTATATAAGATACACATAATATACCTGCTGTACTTGGTACTAGATTTGCTGTAGCTAGTACTTCATTTTTCATTGGTACTTCCTTGCTTGATACTACGTTAATCTTTTTATTTATATTATGATCTTTTACTTTTTTTCTTAGTATTCTTGCTATTGGATCATTAACTGTTTTATCTAATGTTGTTATTTCTAATGTTGTTGGATCTATTTTATTTGCTGTTCCCATTGAAGAAATAAGTTTATATTCATGATGCAATGATTTTTCAATAAGTGCAAATTTTATTTTTAAATCATCACAAGCATCGATTATATAGTCATAGTTAAGTTCTAATATTTCATTAATATTATCCTCTGTAAGCATTTTTTCTATTCCATCTATATTAATACTAGGATTTATTACTTTTGCTCTTAAAATGGCTTCTATTACCTTTGAGTGACCTACATTATTACTATTTGTGATAAGTTGTCTATTTAAATTTGTGATATCTATTTTATCATAGTCAATTACAGTTATATTATTAAATCCATTTCTTATGAGGGATTCTAAGGCGTATGATCCTACCCCACCAACACCAATTAAAAGAATCTTTTTTTCTCTTATAAGATTATAATTATCTATACCGATTAAACTTATTAATCTATCAAACATGCTAACCACCAACTAAATTATATCATATCTATTAATTATTTTGTCTTTTTCTTTCCGTTTTTATCAAACTTGAATATTTAATATTTTATTAAATTTTTGCATAAAAAAAGCCTAAGAAAGGTTCGCGTGATAAAAGCCCGCTCGCACGAGGTGGGCATCACATGCTCCGTTTTAGGATCCCTACGTCATTGACAAGGTCTTCAACACCACAGAGCAATTAGATTCCCAAGTATCACCAATAGTCGGTTTTATAATTTTGAACTTCTCTTAGGTAATTTAAATATACCATATTATATAGGTATAAGTAAACATTTATTTGAATTTTTCTTATTCACTTTGCTTTAATTCGTAAATTTTTTTGCTTTTATTTAATATTTCTTCTACTTTTAATTCTAATCCATTAAATTGAGATAATTCTTCTATTTCTTTATAGATACCTTGAATTAATTCATAATTGTTTGCACCACTTGTTTCTTTAAAGCCCTTTTTATCTTTAATTAAGTTAAAGAATGCATCAAAATTATTGGCATCATTTGAAGTAAATCTTTTTGCTTCTATTTCACTAAAAGTTCCACGTTCATTGACAACATGTGTTAATTCTTGATTCTTTTTTCCAATAAATCTTAAATAGTAATTATCAATTACGAAAAAAGATATATAGTAAGTTTCGTTTGATACTTTATTAGTTATTTCTTTATATATAACTAATTCAGAATCGTTTGAATATCCTTCAAATGTGTCATCTTGGTTACCTATTAAAGGAATGTCTTCATCATCCACGCTTAATATTCTTTTTGGTGCATTTGCGATTATAGATGCATTAAATTCAGGAAAACCAGCTTCAATTAACTTGTTTTGTTCTAGTATATTTTTAATATAATCATCTATTATACTAATTAAATCATCATTTCCTTTTATTTCTTCTCTTAATTTTATTAGAAAATCATATCCGTTACTTGCAAATTCTCCTATAAATTTTAACATATCATTTATAGAGCCTAATTCCATATATTTCATAACTTTTTTAATGTTTTCTACTGCCCTATCAATTCCTACATTAGTAATTTCATTAATACAAATTGATGCGATATCTAAACAATATAATTTATCATCTTTTTTGATTGCAGCGTTTAGTAAATAACTATTTAGTGTAAGTATTTTCTCTTCGCTTATATTTCCTTTTAATCTATTAAATATTCTTATTATTCTTTCATTATCCATAAAATGCCTTCCTTTGGTTTTCTATTATAACATATAAAGTTTATTTTGGTATAAAAAAACACCTTATAAGGTGTTCTTATGCTTTCCATCTTTCTACAACGTTGCAGTTTGATGAATAAGGAGCCGGATTTGGCATATCCATTTTTACAATAACTGGTATTTTGAATGCATTACCAAATGCTACCATTGTACCACTTTGTAAACTTGTAAGTTTTTCAATAATATCTCCTGAGATATTTGGAAGCATTTTATTAATATAATCTAAGTCTCTTGGATGGGTCATTTTAAGAATACAGAAGTTTGACATCTGAGCGATAACTGTTTCAGATATCTCTACTGGTCTTTGACTTACAAGATCTAACATGACTCCATATTTACGACCTTCTTTAGCGATACGCTCAAATATGTTATATCCAAGAAGGAAGTGATCATTATCAGAAACAACATATCTATGTGCTTCTTCTATGAATAGATGGAAAGGAATCGCAGCTCTTTCTTTTCTACTCTTAGAAAAATCAAATATCATCTTACAGAATATCTTAACCATTGTCTTAGCTAAGTTATCGTCAACATCTTCAAGGTTTATATTAACGATTTGACTTCTTTTATTATTTAGAACAATTAGACTTGAAATATAATTTTCTAGTGTTATGTAATTTGGTACATCGAAGAATTTACGATTAGATGAGTTATTTAAACTATGTAATCTAACTTGCATTATTACTGCGTTATCTTGCATTATTCTATTATTTAAAAATCCATCTCCGATTAGAGTAAAGCTCATAGCACGTTCAAGATCATCAAGTGTATAATATGCATCTTTGGGTGCTTCTATTTGGGCTTCTAGTTCATCATCTATAAATTTAAGTAAATATTCATTTATAAGAACTGATTCACCAAATTCACCATTTCTATCAATTCCAAAACACTCTGAAAATTTTCTTGTGTATCCAATACCTTGAATATCGGTATTAACGTTAAATTCTGGAGTAGAACAATCAGCTATGATGGTAAAAATATCATTTTTCTTAGCTGAGGCGTTTTGATTTGAGAAAAGGACAGTCATGATAGCTTTTGCAATCAAGTGATTCTTTAATCTTTTAGTCATTTCATCGTCTCTTGAGAATAGTTTAGCTAACTTTAACATTCTTTCAATAATTGTATATTGATGGTGATTATCAGCTTGTAATAAAAGACATATATCATCAATTGTAAGCAAAAATACAGGTATTTTTAAAAGTACATCTGTATCATCAGTTGGGTTACTAGTAATAAACTTATATTGATAGTTTGGATTAAATTGATTTAGTACTTTGAATGCTGTTTTATATTCGCCATAAGCATCAAATATAAATAAATTTGCATTAAATGATAAGAAGTTTTTATTTAAGAAAATGTTTTGGACAATTCTTGCGACTGAACATGATTTACCTGAACCTGTGTTACCAAATATCGATAGGTGGTTAGAAAACATATCATTAATGTCGACATAGACATCTTTACCAGTATAAATTGCTGATTTACCTAAGTATAGGTTTCCTTGTTTATTTGAACCTAAAATAACATTTAATTCTTCATCATTGATTATTCTTACCTTACTATCAAGTGTTGGTTTTTTTATAGTACCTGCTATGAATCTGTCCCCAACAAATTGACCCATTAAATCAATGTGCACTGTATCTTCATCAGCTTTTTTTACTTCTCCTAATAATTTTTGATCATTTGTTTCAAATATAACATGCAAATTCATTAAGTTTGGGACAACCATATTCTCTTTATGAATTTCAACTACTGCCGTTATATCATCAATATATTTTATTTTACCAAACATATTATCAACCCTTTTACTCTATATTCTTAATTATTATAACATACAAGGTTATTCTACTTCAATAAAGTCAAAATCTGTTTCATTAAATTTAACGTATTTATTTGTATAAATATTTAAAAGTGTATCGTCTTTTTTTACTGTATCACCAATTTTTACGTTTAGGATTATACCAGCAGTATAATCTATTTTATCATCTAAAGACATTTTTGATGCACCTAATTTTGCAGCAAGTTTTGCGGATCCATTTGCATCAACTCTAGTTACTTTACCACTTAGTTTAGATTTTACTGGTATGACATGTGGGGCCACTTCTACTTCTTTAAGTCTTCCACCTTGTCTTGAAACAAATTCATAGAATTTTTTTAATGCTTCTCCATTTTTTAAGACTTGTTCAGCTCTAATTTCTGCTTCTTCTATATCAATATCTTTAGCCATAGATAGAAGATTGGCAGCTATTTCAATTGATGCCTTATATAATGGACATTTTTTACCATGTAAGACATTTATTGCTTCACATACTTCAAGTGAATTACCTACAGCGTAAGAAAGTGGTGTATTCATATCACTTATAAGAGTTCGTACATTTTTCTTATAAGATGCACCTATTTCAATTAACCATTCACTTAATATTTTAGCATCTTCCATTGTTTTTATTAATGCACCACTTCCAACCTTAATATCTATTAAGATATTATCAGCACCAGCGGCAATCTTTTTTGACATAATAGATGATGCAATTAAAGGAATTGACTCAGTTGTTCCAGTGACATCACGTAGTGCATAAATTATTTTATCAAGTGGAACTAGATTATCTGTTTGACTTGATAGTGCAAAGCCTAGTTCATCTACTTGAGTGTAGAACTCTTCTTCAGTTAGATTTACATTAAATCCAGGAATTGATTCAACTTTATCAATTGTTCCTCCAGTTAAACCTAGTCCTCTACCACTCATTTTAGCTAATTTTAATCCCAAGGCAGCACACATTGGACCAATTATTAAGGTTGTTGAGTCTCCTACTCCACCTGTCGAGTGCTTATCAACTGTATATTTCATAGCGCCAGACAAATCATAGGCTTTGCCACTTCTTATGAAGATGTCAGTTAAAGATAGTGTTTCTGATATCGTCATCCCATTAATTGTAATAGCCATTAGTAGAGCACTCATTTGATAATCAGGAATTTCATGATTAAAATAACCATTAAATGCAAATTTTAATTCATCGTATGATAAAGCTCCACCATTTTTCTTTCTGGTAATAATATCCAATATATTCATGTCCATACCTTCTTTATTATTTTTATTATATCATAAATAATATTCTCTGAAAATAAAAAAGAGATTAATCTCTTTAGTTAATTATTCTCCTGTATATTTTTTCTGCATCCCTTAGTGGCTCAGTTATTCTTTCATTTAATTTAATAAATACTTTCTTATTCTTTTTTAAATAATCTTTACATCTATTAATGTTAGATACTACTTCTTCACCAGATTTATTTGGCTTACTTAATAATAATTCAAAAAATATTTCATCATCTAGAGAAGTAGATCTTTCGGTATATAAGCAAAATCTTGATAAAATATTTGAAAATATTTCTTTATCAGAAATAACATTATATACTTCACCTGTTGATGGATCTAATAGATATGAATAATTTTTATCTTCGGCAACAATTATAGCATGATTTGGTGTATTAATTTTCTTTTTATGGCTTAACAGTTCGCTTAAGTCTTCTTGAATACCGCCAAGTATATATGCACTGTTATTTTTATAAAGTATTAAATCCCTTAATAATGCTGAGTTATGACGACATTTACTATGCTTATTTAAGGTGAATGCTGGGAGTATTCTTAATTCTGGTGTTTGAATTGTGTGACTTTCATATGGCATATTGATGTCATACGCTAAATATCCATTTTCCAATAAAAAGCACACATATGCATCGATTTCTTCGATATGTTCTATTGCTAACTCTTCCATTGTTCTAGTTAATTCATCAAACACTATTTTGTATATATTATAAAATTCCTTATATTCAATGGAATTATATACGTCATTATAATAGTATCTTTCTAAAAAATAGAAATAGGATTTTAATGGAGTATTTAGTTCTTCTAATTTTTGATATTTCTTTATTTTTCTTTGATAATATGTGAGATCTTTTGCCATATTTCACCTTTAAAAACTAAGAGTTCTAACTATTTTATCTGCTTTTTCTAAGTTTGGTGTGATATCTTCTTTTAGTTTATCCATAATATTTTTATTTGCTTCAAGAGTTTTTAAAATATATTCCTCCTCTTCAAGTAAGTCTTTACTTTTACAAGGTTCCCCAAAGCGAAAAAATTTATAGGTGCTTTTTTTAGCATTAATAACTCTAACTATTCGACCTTTATCTGACTTTAAGAAATGGTGTTTATCATCAAGTTCTCTAAATACTTCTCTTTCATTAGGATTTAAAAAATATAAGTATCCGTTCTCTTCTGCAGCTGTCAAATAAATTTTATCTTTAAAATAGGAAGAAATTTTTTCTTTTGTAGTAATTTCTTCGCTTTCTTTTGGTATATTATTTGTTTCTTCCAAATCAGCAAGATTACTTTTATCACCTACCATTTTTACAGCCACTATATCAGATGAAATTCTGTGTGAACGAATAGCGTCTCTTAATAAGATGGCGTTTGAAGATGGCAAACCATATCCGTTTAAACATAATGCAGAGGCAACTTCATTCCTTTTATATTTTAAGTTTATTGCTGATTCATCGAACTTATTAATTGATAAATACTGATTATCTATTAAATATCTTATATATAGGTATTTTTCTTGTAATGTATTTAAATTTAAATTATCCATATTTCCAATTAAAGAAAAAATAATATTATGGTAAATAGATGATAACTCTAAGTATTCTTTTGAATTAGCGATGTCATTATAACTATCTTTTACTTGAAGGACTTTTAATCCCCATAATAAAGCTAAAACAATAGCTAATCCTGGGTTATCAATTCCATTAATAAAAGCAACTCCACCAAGTAGTAATGTTGTAGTTTTTTCTTGATTATAATCACTTACGGCTTGTGCATATTTTTTTGCCATATTTTCACCTTCCAAGCCTTATTTTAACTTAAGTGCATTTTCAAGTCAAATAAAAAAGAAGGAAAAACCTTCTTATTCTAAAACAGCTTTTATTCTTCTAACACCTGAGGAGGACGCTTCTTCTTTTATTATTCTAAAATGTCCAAGTGTATTTGTATTTGTTACGTGTGGACCTCCACATAATTCTTTGGATATATTGTCTCCAATTGTATAAACTGTTACACGATCAGGATATTTTTCAATAAATTCGCATTCAGCTCCAGATTTTATTGCTTCATCCTTACTCATTTCTTCTTTTTTTACTTCTAGTCCTTCACTAATCCACTTATTTACTAAATCTTCTACTTTTTTCTTTTCTTCATCAGTTAGTTTATGATCACAATTAAAGTCAAAACGCATTCTTTCAACTGTGATATTTGATCCTCTTTGATGAATATTTTCACCAATAACAATTTTTAAAGCAGCATTTAGTAAATGTGTTGCTGTGTGGTATTTTGTCTCAATTTCTGAATTACCTGCAAGTCCACCTTTAAATTTTTCTTGAGAACCAGCACGGGATAATTCTTGATGAGCTTTAAATTTTTCTTTATATCCTTCAGTATCAACCTTTAGTCCTTGCTCATTTGCAAGTTCTACAGTTAACTCAAGTGGGAAACCATAAGTATCAAATAAATGGAATGCTGTTAAACCATCAATATCTTGATTATTTGAAGCAACCTTTTTAAATTCTTTTAATCCTTTTTCTAGTGTTCTATTGAATTTAGTTTTTTCATTTGCTAAGACTTCAAGAACTACGTCATGATTTTGAACTAATTCTTGATAATATTTGTCATATTTTGTCATAATTAATTCAGCAATTTCTTTATCCCAGTCTGATAAGATATCTATACCAAGAGACTTTGCATGCCTTATTGCTCTTCTTATTAATCTTCTTAAAATATACCCTTGATCTGTATTACTTGGTTTAATTCCTGATGGGTCAGCACTTATAAATACGGCTGTTCTTAGGTGGTCGGCAATTATACGCATACTTCTTTCATTGCCTTTATATGGCAAATTAGATATTTTTGAAATAAGTTCAATAACATCCTTCCAAACAGATGATTCATAATTGTCATTAACGCCTTCAAGTATAGAAACTGTTCTTTCAACTCCCATACCTGTATCGACATTTTTATGTGGCATTTCTTCAACTGTACCATCTTCATGTTTGATATATTGCATAAATACATCATTCCAGAATTCTACCCATCTTTCATCATTTGGATCAAAAACTTCTGGTACTTCTTCATCACTTCTCCAATAGAACATTTCAGAATCTCCACCACATGGTCCAGTTTCTCCAGCTATCCAGAAGTTATCTTCAAGGCGAGCAATTCTTTCTTCCTTTATTCCAAGTGATTTCCAAGTATTATAGGCTTCTTCATCAAAAGGGATGTATTCGTTACCGGCAAATACAGTTACTGCTAACCTTTTTAAAGGTATATTTAAGTGCTTAGTAATAAATTCATAGCTCCAAGTTATAGCTTCTTTTTTAAAATAGTCTCCTAAACTCCAATTACCTAACATTTCAAAGAATGTATGATGATATGTATCACCTACTTCATCAATATCATTTGTTCTAATACATTTTTGATAATCACATAGTCTTTTACCATATGGGTGTGGTTCTCCCATTAAATATGGTATTAATGGTTGCATACCTGCTGTATTAAATAATACAGATGGATCATTTTCAGGTACAACTGGTGATGATGGTATTTGTTTATGACCATTATCTGTAAAAAATTTTATATAAATATCTTTTAAATTCATAAAACTTCCTCCTACTTTGCGAGTTCCGCAACTATTATAGCATAAAATAAAGAATTAACATATTCCTAATTTACATAGAAATGTCTTTTTACCAGAAACTTGACCTATAAATAAGTCTTCTTCCCCAAATATGTATGTATATGAACCAATTGTTAATAATTGCACGTCTTCATATTCTTCTTTTTCTATTTCTGTATAGGTATCTTCTCTTTTTGATGTACTAAGTTCAACAAATCCAGAGTCATTAATTAAAGATGAGCTAACCCTTATTAAATAAAATGTAGGTTTTTTTACTTCATCTCTTCTATATGATTCTTCTTCCGGTTCAATACTAATTGGGTTAATTATATTATAATCGTTTTTAGTGCTAACCGATGAATTAGCATATAAACTTATTGTTACATCATTAACTCCATTTATATTTCTATCTAATTCCAAATATGCAACACCATCGTCTTTTTCTATTTCAGCAGTTATATCGGCTGTGAATACCATATCTTTTTTTATATATGTAACATTCTTTACACCGGTATTGTCTTGCTTAAGCAATAATACGCTTGAATTTGGAGATAATTTTATCATCATATTTTTAATATTCTCTAAATCTAGAGTGCCTTGATAAATTGCTTTATAGGTTAAGGCAAGCTTGCCACTTTCTAGTAAATCTTCAAAAGACATATCAGATGGCAATACATTCATATAATCTAAAAATCTATTATATGTTATATAATAATCATCATAGCTTAGAGATATTGAATCAGTTATTAATTCAATGTCACCTAGTTTGTTTATAACATAATTTTTTGCATCACTTTTTTTAGTATTTATATTTATATCATCACCAATTAAACTATTATTTAAGGACATTAGGTGTTTATTATCTTTAGTAGTTAATAAATATATACCTGTTTTTACTTCTTTTCTGTTTTCATCTATTCTCATTAACTCCTGAATAGTTTTAGTTTTTGCCTTTTCACCTGTTATTTTTTCATAATGTTCTTTTAATAATGGTTCAGTTACCTTTAATAAATCACTTTTGAATGTATCATAAAACACTTTTGACCCGATTACAGTTATAATTATTACCCCAATTAATATTATTCCTACTCTTTTAGCTATTTTTCTTTCTTCTTCTTTTTTTCTATTTTCTTCTTTTAATTCATCTTCAGTAAGATAGCTTTCGTATTCTAATTCTTCTTCATCTTTTCCTTTTAGTAAGTTTATAGTTTCATTAAATGTAAACTTAGCTTCTGGCGTATGCTCATTTATTTCTTTTTCTATTTCTTTTTCTTCATTTTTTATTTTTTCAATGAGTTCTTTTTCTTTTAGTCTTTTCTTTTTATAATTATTTAGTAGTTTCATAACTAGTCACCTTAGTTTAATTATATCAAAAGAAAAAGACTTATAAAAGTCAGTAATTAAGTGTTTTATCAAGAAATTTCTTTGTATGTATATAAATACCTGTATATCTATCATAATAGATGGTTAGAAAATTATTAATACTTTTAATAACATAATCTTTAATTTTTAATTCTTTTATAGATGATATATCAACTAAATAGTACATTCTAAGCATTTTTCTTGTTTTTTCATCATAAATTATTTCATTTGTATAACAATTTTTACAAATATAGCCTCCAATGTCTGGATCAATTGTTACAATATTCTTATTGCTTCCACATTTGCAACAGGCATTTAACTCGATTGGACATCCTAAGTAATCTAGTAGTTTTATTTCTAGGATATTCATCATTACAATCGGATTTAATCCATCTTCAATCTTTAAGATAGTGTTTATATATAAATTGTATATATCGGATACTTCGGCTTGTTTAACAACTTGTCTTACTAAATCTGTTATGTAAATGTATACTGAGTAAGAAATGAGTGATGGATCAGTTCTTATGTGTTCAAAATTATTTATTATAACTCCTTCTTTTAAAGTAGAAAGTTTATCTTTATTATAAAAAATAGTAAATTCACCATAAACAAGCTTAGATGATATTAGTCTTAATGGACTTTTTAAATTCTTACATCCTTTTGATATAACTCCTACTACACCATCTTCAGTTAGTATATTTAATATTTTTGAGTTTTCTTTAAATGGTGTTTCACTTATAACTACACCTTTAATGTTTTTTAACATATAATCACTTCTTTTTATATTCTAAATAATATTCTATTTTACCAGTTTGTTTAAATAAATTCCATAATTCTTTTTTTGTCATAAAATAACACCCTTTCTATTTATATAATGGGTGTTATTTTTTTATTTTATTCAAAGACCAACAACTTTTTTAGAATCTATTATCTCAAATGAAATATCATTTTCTTTAAAACGATTTCTTACTGCTTCATACATTTCTTCACAAAATGGAAGATTTGCATATTCTAAGTAATCTAATATTAGTTCAGTATCACTGTCGTTATGAGAAATCTTTATTTCTTCTTTTGAAACTAGAGTCTTTCTTTCAAATTGATTTATTACTTCAATAATATTATTTGCGTCTTCCTCTTCGTAAATCATTTGAGCATATTTTATTAAATCTTCACTACTCATATCACCTTTGATTGTGTAATAATCATACATATTGAATTCTCGGTATCCATAGCCATAATTAATACCATTTACGCACGCTTGCATAATTTTTTCAATTATTTCTTTATATGAATTTTTTATAGATAAAAATTTTGCTTTATACTTAGCTATTAGATTATTTAAAAGTAAATCTCTTCCAGTTTCGGCATCTTTTAATGTTTCATTGAATTTATAATCATTAAATTGATATTTACTATATATATCACTTATATCTTCAATATCAGTAGTTAAATATTCTTCAAGTATTCTTCGAAGATTAACAAGTCTATCCTTAACTCGGTCATGGCTTAATTTGTTTTCATAAAAGTTGACTACTGTATTTTCGATTTTATAAGCCTCTTTAAGCAAATGGTTTAATCTCGTAATATTTGCTGTATTGGCAGGATACAATGTTTCATATTCATCTACAAGCTTTCTTAAACTACTTTTACTTATATTTATTCTATTAATGAATTCAATTGCTTTTTTATTATCTTTAAATTCTAATATCTTTAAAGGTAATTCAATGTCATAGCTTCCTCTTGATACTAATTCACAGACATTTTTATATGCAAGAAGGATATCGGTATTTTCACTTGTTTTTAGATAGTAATCACGGCATTTTAAAAGGTAAGTTTTATCGTATGGATGAATACGTCCATCTTTTTTGGCAAATTCACGACCTAATCTATCTAAATCCTTGGTATTTCCTTGAGACTCGATTATAGCCTCAATTATAATTCTTCCTCTTTTAAATATTACATCATTTGGTACTTTTTTTGTTTTTTCGAATGCTTCTTTTTCTTCTTTGGTAATGAGATTACTATTTATATAGGCATCAATCATTTTAAGTAGGTCTTCATTTGTATATGTAACACCATCTTCGCTTGAATACACACTTACAAAGGGACTTACAGATATTTCTTTTCCAGAGGAATCTATATAGGCTTTAAACAATTCTTTTTGTCTTTTTAAATAATCATTTAATTTTATTGCGTTACTCATATTCTTCCTCCTTTTTATTTTTCGTTAAAACCTAGCTCTAAGAGATATTTTTCCTTATTTCTCCAGTTTTTAATAGTTTTAGCATATAATTCAAGATATACTTGCTTTCCAAGCATATATTCAATATCTTTTCTTGCTTCTGTACCAATTGTTTTAAGCATTGTTCCTTTTTTCCCGATAATAATTTTCTTTAAAGAGTCTCTTGATACAATTATATCAACTGAAATTTCTACTAAATTTGCCTTTTCATTGTAACTTGTTAAAACACATGTTATAGCATGTGGTACTTCCTCTGTTGTTAAGTTTAGGATTTTTTCACGGACTAACTCTGCTATCATAAAATGTGGATCATTATTGGTTATTACATCATCATCATAGTATTTTATATTATCTTTTAAATATTTCTTTGTAATATCAATTAATCTTTCAATATTATCTTTTTTTAGGGCACTAATTGGTATTATATCGGCAAAGTCAAATAAATCTTTATATGTTTGAATTGCTGAAAGAATTCCATCTTTAGTTAATTTGTCAATTTTGTTTAAGACAAGTATAACTGGAACTGTTGTATGTTTAAGAGCTTCTATTATAAACTTATCTCCCTTGCCAAGTCCAGATGCTGCATCTACCACAAAAAGAATAGCATCTATATCCTCTAATGACTCATAAGTTTGTTTATTTAAGTGTTTACCTAATCTGTCCATAGACTTATGAATTCCTGGAGTATCAACAAAAACTATTTGTGTATCTTCATCGTGATATACACCTTGTATAGTATTTCTAGTTGTTCCAGCAACATTAGAAACTATTGCAATATGCTCGTTTATAATGGTATTTATTAGTGTACTTTTCCCAGTATTTGGCCTTCCAACAATGCTTATGAAACCACTTTTCATATTACGACACTCCTTACTACTATTAATAATTATATCATATAATTATATTTAAATCATTTAAAATCTCTTCTTGTAATCCGAACTGAATTTTTTCATCTTCCTTACTTTTTGTGTGATCATACCCAAGTAAGTGAAGTAGTCCATGACAAACTAAAAATGATAATTCTCTTTTTTCTGAGTGATTATATTCTTTTGCTTGTTCTTGCATTTTAGGAATTGAAATAAATATATCACCTAATTGCCTTATTGCTGGTTTAAATGTATCATTGTCTTCTAAGGCAAAACTTAATACATCAGTTGTCCTATCGATTCCGCGATATTCCTTATTCATTTCATGCATTTTTTCATCATCTATAAATATTACACTAAAATAAGCTTTATTAATATTTAATTTTTCTAATGTGTGATTTATGACCTCATTTAGGTAAGTATATTCATCTTTATAGTTATATTCGTTTATAATTTCAAATTCGTTCATCTTGCCACCTCATATAATAGGATAAATAAAAGTATAAATACTAGAATCATTACTAAGAAGGATAAAAATTTAATTTTATTTGTTTTATATTCTTCGGGAATTAGTTTATATATTAAATGTGTTATATGATATATTATGAATCCTAAAATACCACCAGATAGATTAAGAATAATATCATCTATATCAAAGCTTCTACCTATAAACATTTGAATTACTTCTATCGAAAGGGATGTAATAAATGTTATTAAGGTTGTAATTATGATATTGGTTTTTCCAGCTTTTTCTTTAATCATGTCTGTTATCATGTATCCAAAAGGGATAAATAACGCGATATTACCAATAACATTTCGATAAAAAAGAACACTTGTCGTACGATACCTCATAATCTCTTTAAAAGGTATAAAGTTATTTGAAAAACTTTCAAAGTCTGTTGTTGTTACCAAATTAAATAGTGCAAAGCAATATATAACATAAATAAGACTTTTAAGCTCTTTATATAGAATTATCTTTTCTTTACTATAAATAGCAGAAATTATCTTGATTGACGACATTACCACAGAAAAAAGGACAATCATTGGTAACAGATTAATTAGTATGTTGTAGACTTTCACTGGAATCAATTTGTTCACGACCTTCGTATTCTTGAGTTTCTCCGATATTCTCATTTACACTTATAAATATCTCTAATTCTATTTTACTATTATTTATTCTACTATTCAAAACTTTTTTATCAATTATTTCAATTTCTCCCAATTTTTCTTTTAATTTTTTTATTCCTTCTTCTATAGCTTTATTTGTTGCGTCATTTTTAGTTATATTTACTTCTTCACTTTTATATTCTTTTTGTTTTACTAAAGAAAGTGGCCCAAACTTTAATAATACTCTTTCATCATATTCATCATATACTCTTTTTTTTATATATTTATTATATTTTTTTATGTTGATTTTTTCGCGTTTGGTATATGTTTTTATTGTTTCCTTTAATGGATAACTTATATCTATTTTATACCAGGTATTTGCAAGTACACTACCTTCTGCACAAACATTACCCTTTATTTCTTCATTTAATATTATTTCGCCACTTATTAGTATATCTCCTTTTTTTACTAGATTCCCTTTTTCTTTATTTATTATGCCTTTAGTTGCAAAGATATCTGTAACTACTCCATCTTTCTTGGCAATTATATGACATCGTTCTTTTGCAAATGTTTCTTTTTTCATTATTCTTTCTTCTAAATTAACTTTATATTTCATTCCTGTTCTTGTAATAGATAAAAAATCTATAAAATCACGATGTTCAGATGTTATTTCATCACTTATTCGGTTTAACTCTTTATTAGTTTTTTTAATACTTAAAGGCTTTATTCCTTTTTCAACTAATAATTCATTAATCTTTTTAATCATATCTTTGTTTTCGTGTTTTACTTCAACAAAAACAATAATATTAGATACTAAATATATTAAAATTATAAATAAAAATAAGAGAAGAATATTGTATATATTTTTCTTTAACTTAAAAATAATATTTTTTTTACCTAAGTATCTATTTAATGTTATTTTAGAATAATAATTTATTTTCTTTATTCTTTTTAAATCTTTTTCTTTAATACTTACTAAGATATAGTCATTAAAGTAAGATATATTTAATAAATCTATTTCGTTTTCTAGACATTTTTTTATAAATCTATCAGTATTACCACTCACTTTTATCTCAATCATAAGTATTTTACACTTTCTATTAGACCATTAATTGTTGCATCTTTACCTATTGTTTTCTTAAGTGTTAAGTTATTTCCTTTTATTTTAACGATTTTATTGCTAATTTCTATGATAACTTCAGATTCATCAATATTTATAATTTTTTTATAATTTTTTATATGTATTGATTTCGAAGTAAATATTAAATAATAGTTTTCTTTTTTAAAATATGATTTGATTATATCTAACATATTATCCACCATTAAAATGTATGATTATTGCATAAAAAAAAGCACATATGTGCTTATGATAATTTGCTTTTTACAATTTGTGATACTTTAGACATGTCTACTCTTGCACCATATTTACTTGAAATTTCTTTTATTACTCCACCCATATCCTGAATTGATGTTGCATTCTTTTCTGCTATGGTATTTTCTATAATAGTCATTAACTCTTCATCACTTAATTCCTCTGGTAAATATGCCGAAAGTATTTCAATTTCTTTTTCTAATGATTTAACAGTTTCTTCTTTATTGTATTTTTTATATTCTTCAATTGATGAATGACGTTTTTTTACTTCTCTTTTAATTACTGATAAAATTTCATCTTCTGTTAAATCATGTTTTAAACTGATGCTTTCCATTTGAATAGCACTTTTTAGCATGCGAATTACATCTAATTTAAATCTATCTTGATCTTTCATAGCTTGTGTTAAATCTTGCTTTATTTGTTCTAACATATATATATTCTCCTTTAAATAAAAAGAAAGTATGAACTACCCTCTTCTCTTATTTCTCTTACGAGAATTCTTTATCATTTCTTTTTTTGCTTCTCTTCTTTTAACGCCAGGTTTTTTATATTCTTTATGTTTTTTAAGTTCAGAAGGGACACCTGATTTAGCGACTTTCATCTTAAATCTTTTTAAAGCACCATTAATATCTCCGTTTTTAACTTCAACTTTTGTCATTTTGCTGCCCTCCTCTCAGTTCAATTGTATTATAATACACTTTTATGTGGTTTGCAAGGCTTTTTTGCAATAAAAAGGGATGATATTATTCATCATCCTTGAAGTTATATTTTTTTGTACTCATTAAGTCGACTAAGGCTTCATCAATTTCCATGGTATCATTTTCTACTTTTTTATCTTCATCCTTTATTGCGTCTTCCTCAATGTTTGTTTCATCTATTTCGTCTTGATTATTTTCTTCACTCTCTTTGGAATTTTCATCTTCAGGAGTATTGTTATTATCGTTATCTTTATCAGTACTACTTGGCTTTTTCTTTTTGAAAATAAAGAATCCTGAAACTGCTATTACAAGTAATCCAACAATAATAACTACTACTATAATCCATGCTTTACTTTTTTTCTTTGGTGATTCCTTAGAATCAACATCACCATTTGATTTAATGATATTTCCATCTTCATCAAATTTATAAGTATTATCTTCTATTTTTTTCCATTCATCTTCGTATTGAGTTTTGAAATCATTTTCAGATAAAACATTTTGAATACCTTCAGAGTCTCTAAAAGTTACTTCGCCATTTTTGTATTTTAATACTTCAATATTGGTGTCGTTCATTCTTGTAATATTTATTATATATGTAGTTGTTCCATCACCATTAACATTATCAATGGTAATTGTAGCTTTATTTTCACCTACAATAAATGAATCAAATCCACTAAGCGATTCAGTAGCTTTAGTATCTTGTTTTTCATATTTCATTATATTAACTAATGATGTTATGTTATTTGGAATAGTTAGGCTGTATTCTAAAACATCACTTTTGAAAGCAGGTGTTAGAGTATACTCACCAAATGATAAACTGGCTAGTTTAGCTGAATTATAACCATTATCTCCTCTTATAACATTTAAAATATATGTCTTTCTATCGGCATCATCACCAGCTTGGCTGTTAACTACTACTTCAATTTTATTATCTCCTTGTTGAAGATTAACTTTCTTAGAATTGCTGTTTCCAGTAATTGATGGCTTACATGTATCCCCATCATTGCAACTCCAGCTAACGTTTACTGAATTGATTGTATCGGCAATGCCATATACTGTGTATTCATAAGTATTTGGATTAAATTCTGGTGTCATAGTTCCTTGTGATGTTTTTAATGTTTTAAGTGTTGCATCATGACTTGCTGGTTTTTCTTCTTCTTTTCCTTTTAAAGTAAACTTCATTGAATTTGGTGTAGTTACTTTGCTTGATGTAAGTTTTAAATCAATCTCTTTTGATACCGACTGAGTATTAGTTACGACAACATATCCTAAAGCTGTATTTTCTCCTGCAGGAAAATTATTATTTCCGTCATTTGAGCCAATATATACAAATGTTTTTTTATCTTTTATTATGACATCACTTACAATTTCTTCAAAAGAACATGACACGTCAAAATAACCTGTTGAACATGACAAATCAATATTTGCTACATTTTCATTTTCTGCTACCTCTAGCATAATTGGAATTTTGAAAATTCCGTTCTCACTTGATTTTTTTGTTACATCATAGCTAAGTGTTGCTGCACTTACTACTGAAGGTAAAAATGCAACCATTATCCCCATTATTAAAAATTTGTTTATTCTTTTCATTAAATTACCCTTCTATCTTAATGTAATTCTAACAAATAATTTATTTTATTTCAATATATTATATTAATTTAATAAGTATTTCATTCATTACGTATATTTTGTTTTGAGGTATATATAAATATCCTTTGCGATATATTAAATCATTTGACGCGATTAGTTCTTTTACAGGATATACATCTTGAATATTTTCGCCGTAACGATTATAAAATTCATCAACATTTATACCTTCTAATTTTCTTAACCCTAACATAATTTCATTATCCATTTGATCTTTATAGGACATAAGTAGGGATTCCTTTTTATATGAACCTGCAATATATTCATGTAAATTCTTTGTATTTGTATAACGAAATGCATCTTTATATCCTGAAGCGCCTAGACCAAATCCATAATATTCGTTATTATTCCAATAGTTTAGATTATGTCTTGATTCATACCCAGGTAAAGCAAAATTACTTACTTCATAATGATTAAATCCTTGCTTTTTTAATTTTTCACATATTGTATCGTACATTTTTCTATCTAGATCTTCACTAATGTATTCAACGTTCTGGTTTTTTAATTTAGTATGATCTTCTAATATTAGTGAGTATGTAGAAATATGTGTTGGTTTAAGACTAAGTATCTTTTTTATATCTTGTTTTAGAGTATTTAACTTTTCCCCTGGTACAGCATACATTAAATCTAAATTAATATTTTCAATACCTCTTTTTCTTATCAAATCTAGCTTGTACTCTAAATCTTCATAGCTTATTTCTCTTTCAAGAATTTTAAGTTTATCTTTGTCAAATGACTCTACTCCGATACTTACACGATTAATTCCACCGCTTACTATGTCATCTAATAAATCTTCATCTATATCACTTGGGTTTATTTCAAATGTGCATTCACAGTCTGGAGTCAAATTAAAAATACTTAGTATTCTAAACAATTTAATTCTTTCTTTTTTGGTCATACATGATGGGGTTCCTCCACCTATATATAAACTTTTTATACGTTCTCCCTCATAATTGTCTTCAATCTCTTTTTTTAAACTATCAAGATAATCCTCGACAAATGAGTCTATATGTAATACTTTGGGAAAATCACAGTATGCACATATATGTTTACAAAAAGGAATATGTATATAAACTGCTTCCATATTACCACCCTAATAAAATTTTATAATAAATTAGTAAAAAACTCAAGTATATATTGTTTAACAATAATAAATAAAGATGACTAATTTAAGTCATCTTTATTATTTTTCTGTTTTTAATACAGTTAAGAATGCTTCTGGAGGGATTTCTACACTACCAACCATTTTCATTCTTTTCTTTCCTTCTTTTTGAGCTTCTAAAAGTTTTCTTTTTCTCGAAATATCTCCACCATAGCATTTTGCTAAAACGTTTTTTCGCATTTGGGAGATTGTTTCTCTTGCAATTACTTTTGATCCAATGCTTGCTTGTAATGGTACTTGGAAAAGTTGTCTTGGGATTATCTCTTTTAGATTCTCAACAATTTTCTTTCCTCTAGCGTACGCAAAATCTTTATGCACTATTAATGATAAAGCATCAACTATATCTCCATTTATTAAAATATCCATTTTTACAAGATCACTTGCTTTATAACCGCACAATTCATAATCAAATGAAGCATATCCTTTTGTGCTTGATTTTAATCTATCAAAGAAATCATACACTATTTCTGAAAGAGGTAAATCATAATGAATATTAACTCTAGTATCATTGATATACTCTAATGATTTATATATACCTCTTTTATCTTGGCATAATTCCATAATTGCACCAATATATTCACTTGGAACAAATATATTAGTTGTAATATAAGGTTCTCTTATTTCTTTTATTCTTGCACGATCTGGCATTTTATTTGGACTATCAAGTAACATTACTTCGCCACTTGTAAGTTCAATTTCATATATAACAGAAGGAGCTGTCGCAATAATTTCTATTCCATACTCTCTTGTAATTCTTTCTTCTATTATTTCCATATGAAGTAACCCTAAAAAGCCACATCTAAATCCAAATCCTAAGGCATCGGAAGTTTCAGGCTCGAATGATAAAGATGCATCGTTTAATTTTAATTTTTCTAATGCCTCTTTTAATAGTTCAAATTTGTTAGGTTCAATTGGAAATAGTCCTGAATATACCATTGGTTTCATAGGTTGATATCCAGGTAAAGGAGATGATGCTTCATGTGATTTAGTAGTTATTGTGTCTCCAACACTTACTGTGTCTATGGTTTTAATTGAGGCATTTATCCATCCAACTTGTCCAGTTGTTAATTTATCTAGCAATTTTGGTTTTGGTGTATTTACTCCAAGTTCTACTACTTCATATTCAGCTTTTGTTGCAAACATTTTTATAATATCCTTTTTTGTTATTTCACCACTAAAAACTCTAACGGATGCTATTACACCACGATATGGATCAAAGTATGAATCAAATATCATAGCTTTTGCAGAAGAATCAGTGCTTGATGCAGGGGCTGGAACTCTTTCTATTATTGCATTTATCAATTCTTTTACGCCTTCACCAGTTTTTCCGGAACATAAAAGTATTTCATCTTCATTAAATCCTAACACATCTATTAATTCTTTTTTTATTTTTGGTACATCGGCATTAGGTAAATCTATTTTATTTATTACAGGTATAATGGTTAAATCATTATTAAGTGCTAAATAAAGATTAGCAAGAGTTTGTGCTTCAATTCCTTGAGCAGCATCAACAATTAAAATAGCACCTTCACATGCAGCTAAACTACGTGATACTTCATAAGAAAAGTCTACATGTCCTGGAGTATCTATTAAATGAAAAATGTAATCTTCATTTTTATATTTATAATTAAGTTCAACAGCATTTAACTTAATAGTTATGCCTCTTTCTCTTTCTAGGTCCATACTATCTAGTAATTGATTTTTCATATCATGCTTATCAACTGCACCAGTAATTTCAAGAATTCTATCAGCTAATGTTGATTTACCATGATCAATGTGAGCTATTATACTAAAATTTCTAATATGGCTTAAATCCATAAAAATCACCTTAATTCATTATATCAAATAATTCATTTTAAAAATAGTTTTAATTTTAGTTTTCTTTTATTAAGATTGAGGATGCTACTTTTATGCCATCAATTGCTGATGTTTGTATTCCTCCAGCATATCCTGCTCCCTCACCACATGGATATATTCCTTTTATGTTACTTTCGTAATTATTGTCTCTTATTATTTTTATTGGTGATGATGTACGTGATTCTATTCCTGAAAGTATTGCATCATCAATCTTAAAGTTCTCAATTTTCTTATTAAAGTTGTTAATTGCTTCTTTTAAAGCTATATTTAACTCTTCTGGCAATAGTTTATTTAAATTAGATAATTTATATCTACCTTTAATTAATGGAGTTACGGATCTAATAGATGTTGACTCTATATTATCATAGTAATCTTTTAATAGTTGAATTGGAATAGCACCATTTCCTAATTCATAAGCCACTTTTTCAAGTCTTTCTTGAAATTCTAAGCCACTAAAAACATTGTTTCCATAGACTTCAGAATTTACTGTTATGATTAGTGCTGAATTGGCGTTTTTTGAGTCTCTTTTATTATAACTCATTCCATTGACAGCTAATCTGTTTTCTTCACTTGATGCATTTACTACATATCCTCCTGGACACATACAAAAAGAATATACACCATGACCATTTGTGCTTTGATATGTTAACTTATAATTGGCTGCTCCTAATTTATCTTTATATTTATCTCCATATTGACTTTTATTGATTAATTCTTGAGGGTGCTCAATTCTAAAACCGACAGCAAAGGGTTTTGATGACATATTTAAATTCTTCTTATGAAGCATTCTAAAAGTATCTCTTGCACTGTGCCCAATTGCTAATACTAAAGTATCACACGTAATACATTCGTTATTATTTATTACTATTTCTTTTAGTTTATCATCTTTTATAACAATATCAGTTAAACAGCTATTATATTTAAATATAGCACCCTTACTTATTAAATATTTTCGCATATTAATAATAACATACCTTAATATATCTGTTCCAATATGCGGTTTATAGCTGTATAGAATATCTTCATTGGCCCCAAATTTAACAAATGTTTCTAAGACATGTTTTCCATAACAATTTTTATCTTTTACCAAAGTATTAAGTTTACCATCAGAAAATGTTCCGGCACCACCCTCACCAAATTGAACATTTGAATTTGTATTTAGCTTACCAGTATTCCAAAATTCCTCTACGGTTTTAGTGCGTTTTTCTACTTCTTCTCCTCTTTCAATAATAATAGGTTTAATACCTGCTTCAATAAATGTTAAGGCTGCAAATAAACCGGCTGGTCCTGCACCTATGATTATCGGTTTTAATTTGTTATTGTGTGCTTTAACTGGAACATATTCTTCTACTGGAGCTTTACCGACGGATAAGCCTTTTACATGCTTTAATATTTCATTTTCTTTATCCAATTTTACATCTACATCATAGACGAAAAATATCTGATTTTTATTTCTTGCATCTAGGGATTCTTTCTTTATTTTATATTCAAGTATTTTGTCCTTGTTTATTCTTAATTTAGTTGCAATTTTTTCTATAATTAATTCATCAGTCTTATTTAAGGCATCTATTTTAATCTGTTTAACTCTAATCATGTATGCTTGATCCTCCAATATATCCAGATATAAAAGCAAAGGCAAGATTATAACCACCGCAGTCTCCATCAACATTTAATATCTCTCCGATAACTTTGATATTATTATATTTTTTTAGAGAAAAAGTATAATCTATTTCATCAAGTGATACACCGCCGTGACATACTTGAGCTTTATCGAAGCTATCTGTACCAACGACGTTTACTTTAAATCTTTTAATTGCATCTATTAGAATATTTTTTTCATTGTCATTTAAATTATTCCATGAATCATCTTTCTTTAAATTTGCTCTTCTTAATATTCCAGATAGTAACTTGTAATTAAAAATCGTTTCGAATAATTCTTCTAAATTATTGGAATTCATTTGCTCACCTTTGCTATCTAAAAAAGATCTTACATCATCAATTTCAGGAAGGAAATCTATTATTACACTAAAATCTTTATTACTTGAAAGATAGGATGATACAAGTCCGCTTATGTTAAACGTTACTATTCCACTTATTCCATTTTCAGTTAATTGAATTTCTCCAATTTCATCTTTTATTAAAGAAGATCCTTCATAAAAAGATACTCTAGCATTTGCTCTTACGCCACTCCAAAGGTGCTTAACATCATCACTTATAAATAATGGAACAAGGGATGGTGTAACTTCATCTATTTTTATTCCTAAGTTTTTTAGTATTTCATAACCACTTCCATCACTGCCAGTTTTACTTGCTGCTTTGCTTCCTGTTGCGACTATAATTTTATCTGCTCTTAATGTTGTATTATCACTGAGTACTAAAGTAATATAAGATTCCTCTATTCTAACGTTTGTTACCTTTAAATCATATAAAATATTAATATTATTCTTCTTTACTTCATTCATAAGAGATGAAAGAACACTTGAAGCTGTTTTAGAATATGGGTAGATATATCCGTCTTTAGAAATTGGAGTTATTCCAATTTTTTTTGTAAGAAAATCATATACTTCATCTTTTGATTTTAGAATTTCTTTAAGAAAGGAAGAAGCTTCTTTATTATATTTAGATATGTTGATTGATTCGTTCCAAAAATTACATCTACCATTACCTGTTATAAGAATCTTTTTACCTAATTTATTATTTCCATCGATTATTGTGACATCGGCATATTCGCTTGCTTTTATCGCTGCAATTAATCCTGATGCTCCTCCACCTATTACTACTACTTTCATTTTACCACCCTTTTTATATATTTATTTATTTTTCTTATTTCATTATTTAAAGATATCTTTTGCTTAAGTTTTGGTTTTTTTATTAAGTCTTTTATTTTAAGGCAGTTATTTAATTCAAAGTTTAAGTACTCATAATCTCTTAAAAGAAATGGGCCATATTTTATTTCGTCTTTTTTGTAAACCTTATGACCTCTTTCAAAAACAATATTTATATAGTTCTTTTTATTATCTATAAAATACTCCTCATCTTTAATATAAAAACCTAGTTTGATAATTTCTTTTCTTAATTCTTCATGATTATTATTAGATTGAATAATTAATTTATTAATATAAGCTAAGTATTTATTATTTAAAATAGATAGAATTGTCGAAGTACCCATACCAGATATTAAGATTGTATTTATTTTATCTTTGTCATTTAATACTTCTAAACCATCGCCTAATCTAGTATCAATTCTATTTTCAAGTCTGTTTTTTTTAATATTATTAATTCCAGCGTCTAAAGCTGACTCATGAATATCAGACACAATTATACTTTTTAAATAATTATTTTTAATTAGGTATACATCTAATAATGCATGATCACATCCAATGTCTATTAGGGAATCACTAGTATCTACATACTTGACTAAAGACATTAATCTTTTGCTTATCATAAGTTCACCACCAAAACTTTTATATGTTTAGTATACCATAATAAAAGATAAGTTTAACACTTATCTAGTTATTATTTTGACAAATATCGTTAAATTCACTTTTATATTCTTTCATAAATTCATTAAGACTTTTAAAATTAACTATATCTGGTTTATCAAAGTTAATTGAGTTATCAATAAATGGATAGTTAATATCAAAAGAAACGTAGTCTAAGTTCATTAGATCATCAGGCCAAGTTGCACGATTACATACATTTAAGCTGACATCGGTGTCTTTAACTCTAAATGTAAGGAATGTTTGGTTGTTTCTTATATAATAGTTTATATTGGATGTTAATCTGCTTAATACAGCAGTTACTCCATATTCATCAATTATTACATCATTTATATAAAAATCTTCCTGAGTTGGTATATTACGCATTAGACCTGTTTCAAGATCAATAATTTTTACATATGGAATATGGTCATAGTGTCTTTCGTGTTCAATTACTAGTTTATCTCCATAGAAGTAAAAATTAATTTTAAATTTATCATACTCAAAGAAATCTTCATCATTTTCAATTACTACATCATTTATTTTAATATTTAATTTTGAAATATTATTTTTCTTTACTGAATATTGAAACTTAACGATGGCATCACTTCTAAGATTTACTTGATACCATTCTTGTGATTTATAATCGACTTTACCGTCATCAATAGTCACTTTACTATATAAATTATTTTGAACAATAACCTTTTTTTCTAGTAAGGTTGTTTCAATCTTAGAGGTTGGTATAAATTCTAATTTATCTTTAGCGAATAATGGTTTTACTACTAAAATATTTGAAATAAATACTAAGATTAAAACCACTAACGTATATAAAATTTTTTTTAAAGTATTCTTCATATGATCACCCTATCATAAGTTAATTATAGCAGTGAATAAACAAAAAAACAAGGAATACCTTGTTTTATTCTGTCATAAAATCTTTTAATTTTTTTGCTCTTGATGGATGTCTTAGTTTTCTTAAGGCTTTTGCTTCAATTTGTCTAATTCTTTCTCTTGTTACATTGAATCTCTTTCCTACTTCTTCAAGAGTATAACTAGTACCATCAATAAGTCCAAAACGAAGTTCTAGAACTTGTTGTTCCCTTGGTTGTAAAGTTGATAATACTGATTTGATTTCTTCTTTAAGTATTTCATTTGTTGCAT
>CAZWST010000011.1:0-34901 GCA_964636965.1 uncultured Muribaculaceae bacterium | reverse complement strand
ACCCGATTTCGTAACATAATGGACCATATGAGCATCACTACTCAAATTAACATATTCATAATTAAATATTTCAATGTCCCTATCCTTATCACATTTCATTAATTCATCAATAGTATCTTCCTTGTAAAAAAAGTAACCTGATTTACCACATTCTAAAAAATTATCATGAATTGTATCCTCTAACCACTCTTTATCACTCATATACTCATATTTAAATAATTTATTTTCTAAATCAAGTATTATATCCTTTATATTGTCCATTTCATTCGTTTCCTTATCATTTATTTTTTTACATGTGCCGTAATTATGGTATAACTATAAGAATTAATTGCAATTATTAAATTATCTACTTCACAATACCAATTCTTTCCTTTTTTATAAATAATTGCATTTTTATCTAATATTTTATCTTTACAATATAAAACGACATCTTCAACATCTATTTTTATATTTTTTCTAATTCTTTCAACACCCATAGATGTCGTATGAATTTTATCTATATTATCTAAAAGTATCAACTTGTCCATAACTCCTCCATTACATAAATTATAGCAAAGAAAAAGACAACATTAAAGTTGTCACACTAAAGAATATGTTCAAAAATAAAATAAATAAGTGCCAAAACTGTAGCAGAAATAATGGCAGATAGTACTGCTGAAAATACTCTTTGATACATTCTTTTTCCCATTTCTTGATTTTTTTCATCACGTGTTAAAGCCTTACCATCAACAAAAGCAATAATCTCTTTTAAAGTTGCTATATCATACTTCTTTTTAAACTTTTCAATTTTTAAAGATGTAAAAAGTGTAATCAAGAAAAGAAGAACCCAAATAACTATTCCATAAAAATTCAAAAATTTTAGTAAAGGGTAAACACTTAATACAACTAAAAGAAGCTGAATTGTAAATATCATACTTAACTTATTAAACTTTTTCATCTCAAACTCATCAATAAATGTTCTAATTTCTGATATACTTCCCTTTAATAATTCATCAACTGAAACTCCAAACACATCACTCAATAGTACTAAACTATTAACATCAGGTATAGTTTTATTATTTTCCCAATTGGAAAGAGTTTGCCTTGAGATATAAAGTTTCAAAGCAAGCTCGTCCTGACTCATTTTCATCTTTTCTCTAAATTTCTTTATGTTTCCACCTATATCCATCTTGCACCTCCAATTACATTTTATATAACTTTTTTAGTTTTGTCTGTCAAAAGGCTTTTACAAATGAAAAAAAAGAGATTTTTTATCTCTTTAACTACACATAAATTGTTCATATTCAATTGTTTTATCTCCAATATAAACATCATAATTTTTATCAAGTGTATTACATACTATCATAGTAACATCTTTATTTTTATCTTTATAAATAGTCGTACCGCCATCTTTTAAAGTTTCCTTTTTATCAAGTTTTCTCATCATAAAGTGAATCACATCATAATCACTCATCTTTGTATCACTTAATAAAAGTTTATTTAAATTTAATTTTTGTTCTCCCTTAGTAATAATAATATCAGTTATATTACTAGCTAAGAATATTTTCCTAGTTTCGCCTTTGTAATATTCATTAAACTTTATGTCATTATGTTGATCAGTCTTTTCAACATAATAGTCCGTTTCTGAAATACTATCAGTATAACTAACTTCTTCATCTCTTAAATTATCAAGTTCTATTAATTCAATATCTTTCTTTACGCATCCAGTAGATGCCAAAACAACTAAAGTACATATTAAACTTAATAATAATTTATTTCTCATGTATATTCCTTTCTAACCTACTTAATAACAAACTCCACAGATATATGTCTGTTATTAACATCTTTTACTAGTCTATAAGTTCCAGGTTGTAGTTTACCATATATGTCTTCCCAATCCATTACAAACTTTATTTCCTTATTTTCATCAACTAAGTAAGCAACATCATAAAATAGATAATCATCTCTTATAGTGTCCATCTCTTTCCATTCGTCATTATCTAACTTTTCGAGTTTATACCAAGAACCATAATTATATGGATTTTTATTTTCATCTTTTATAATAATAGTTGCTCCAGTGTTAGTTACATTAAAAATCTTAATAAAAACATTTTTTACTTCTGTTCGTAAAAATATCGATGCCTTATCTTCATTATCACTAAAATCAGCACAAGCAAACTTTGTTCCTTTTACAACTATCTTAGGACTATTAAGTTCAGGACAGTTATAAACATCATAAAGTATTCCCTTATAACTATGTCTATCTTTTTCTATAGAAAGTAATGGCCTATTAATTAAAAATACAAATAAACCATCTATAACAAAGACAATAACAAGTGCTAAAAATACTAAAGCAATTCTTCTAATAACTTTTTTCATAATATCCACCTATACTAATTAATAATTGATACTAAAAAATCCACAAATTCATTTTCTTTAATATTTGAAGTTTCAATATCAAAATAATATCCATTATATTTAAAATCAGTAAAATAACTATTCTCATATTTATATATTTTCATCTGAACACCATTTATTTTTGTTATCTTACTTCCTTCATTACTAAAGTAATAATCTCTTACAGGTTTATTATCCTTTGAATATTTAATATCAATTGATCTATCACTATCATTTGAATATATAATTTCATAATTACCTAAAATGCTATATTCTTCATGTAATTTATCATCTCTAAAATACCAAATATACTTAGAAATTTTATCCAAATCATCTGGTATACTAACTAATCCATTTTTATAAGGTAATGGAAAATTAATATCATTATTTTCAACTATTCTTACATCTGCATCAATTTTTTTTATTTCGCCCTTTTGTTGATTATTCCCATCAGTGCTCGTTATATCATTAATGTTAATCGATGATACTTCTTCTTTTCCTTCTGGCATAACTCCGGTTTCTTCACTACTTTTATTTTCATCTTCAAAGTGTTTAGTTTCCTCATTCGTATTTAAAAGAAACGTACTACTGAGTATTAGAACCAAACAAATTGGAACTAAAGACCACTTCCAAATACTACTTTTTACATCATTTTTATTATCTTCGATTTTTTTAACTATCTCTTTATAATTATTTTTATAATTAATATCTTTATCAATTGCGGATTTTAATCTATCTTTATTTGTCATTATAGTTTCCCCCATTTCCAAAATTATCTTGTAACTCATGAATTGTTCTATAAATTAAATGTTTTATATATGATTCGCTTTTATTAAGTTCTTTAGACACTTCCTTAATACTTAGTTCTAATTTATAAAATAAATAAAAAACTTTAGGTATATCTTGATTTTTCTTATTCTTAATATAATTCCAAATAGTATTCCAGTTATCATCTTTAATCATGATATCTTCTATAGTTATTTTATCTTCTACAGTATCAATTAATTCTATATCTTTGTCATTCTTATCAAACAAAGAAACAGTTTTTAATTTCTGCATTAACGTAAAATGTTTTTTTATTTTATTATTTGCAATACCCATTAGATAACTTTTAATATTTATATCTGATAATTCTTTTCTTTTTAAGATATTCCATAATTCTAAATATGTCTCTTGTATAATGTCATTTGCATCGTTAATATTATGAGACTTAATAACAACATACTTAACTAAGTCTTTTTGTGTTTTATCATATATATCATTAAATTTATATAGGTTATCTTGGCTAGTCATATTTATCACCTACACTATAATAATCCCTAAAATTTATAAAAAAGTTCCAAAAAATTAGAAAAAAGTAAATTATTCATTTGCTTCTCTTTTTTATTGGATGTCTTACTACAGTCTTTAACTTACTTGCATCAACTCTTCTTGGATCACTTAAATAAATTTCATGATGGAATCTCTTATCACTTATATCAAGTTCGTACCCATTCTCTTCCATATATTCATGCATTAATTTAACTGTTTCTGGCTCACCATCATAAGAACCAATGTGCATGCATTGTACGCATAATCCTTCATCATAAGTTAAAAATTCTACTTTAGAGAAATCTTGATGTTTCTTATTAGTTGCCTCTTCAATCGCCCATTCAAAGTCACGCTTGGTAACAAAATCAGGTAACCTAATTACAGAAATAAAATTAAACTTATCTTTACTTTTATAATCTATTCCTTCTTTATTACCCTCCTGCCACCAAAATCCTTCTAAAGGTGGAACAACATATGAAAAATATCCATCTATTTTATGAGTACCTTTATAACTCATCTTTATCGTAAATGCAATAGCGTATAATAGACCAATTGATTCCTTATACTCACTATTCTCATCATTAGGATTTCCCTTTCCTCTAACTGCAATATAGTTCATCTTTGGAACTCTAACTATACTAGGTTTACTTTTAGGCATATAAAACTCTTTATATTCTTTCTTATAATCAAATGACATAATAACACTCCAAACTTATCTTTTTAAATTAAACTCATATATTTTATATATAGACTGTGAAATTTTACCACAATATAGATTGTTGAAAATAAACTTTGTTATTCCATGTAAATAAGAACCATCATACTTTATTAAATGAGTAGCAACATATTCTAAGCATTCATCTATGAGTAGAAATTCTTTTGGATCATTAATGCCATATTTAATTTGAGCATTCATCTTATTAACTGGATTTTTTAATCTTGATGCCCTAACACCCTTTTTGGTATAAGCATCAAATAACAAATGAACATCACCAAAGTATTCCTTAATATGTTTTATAAGAGATTTCACTTCATCTTCTGATAAATACATAGTTAACCCTTCAGCTACAATAAGCATATCATCACATTTTTCAATTTTGTCTAACCATTTAATGTCAGTAACTGAAGAACCTATCATTTTATGTTTATCATCTTCATTAAAGAAATTCCTTCTTATTTCGATAACATCTTCATAATCAATATCATACCAAAGTTTATAATCTTGACTAACTCTTAAACACCTTGAATCTAAGCCACAACCTAAATGAATTATTGTGGCATTTGGATGTTTTATTATGTACTCGTTACATAACTCATCAATTACCAGAGCTCTTACACTCATGAACATCGATAGCCATTTTGATTGCTTTAATGTCTTAAAATCATAATCAACTTTACTGATTATCTCTTCAGCATAAGGATCATGTAGAAATAAATTATCCCTACTCATTAATGCTTTACCTAATAAAGGTATAAATAAAGTTTCACTTTCATTATTTAATTCCACACGATTCCTCCTTATACTTTATTTACAATATTCATCAACACTATCGATGTCGTACTTTTGATTTTTTAGAACTTTAAATCTCTCATTATCTTTATTTACATTACATCTTACTACGTCATAAAATGGTGTATCATAATAAATAACATTTTCACCTGATACTTTAACAATCGAATATCTTGGAGCTTGTTTAATGTTAACAACACCAATATAATCAACTACAAATAATATAGCAAAAGATATAAGAGTATAACATATACTTAATAATACTTTTCTGTATAAACTTACCTTACCTATTAAGACATTTACTCCCATTAAAGAAATAAATACACCAAATATAGAATATATTCCACCCCAACTACTTTCACTTGGAAATATGGAAGTGGCTGTAAATGATATAAGAATCCCTAAGGCTGTAAAAATTAAAGCTAAGAAGTTCTTTTGTTTTTCCATTTTTCTACTTGTATAATCAATCGTATTAACAATATTCTCTTCTAGTCTTTCTTGATATTCGTCTTTCTTTACGCATTCTCCACTTAGTAAATCATTAATAGTTATATCAAGCATAATACATAATGGTTTAAATAAAGATAGATCAGGCATATTTTTTCCATTTTCCCAATTGGAAATAGCACGGTCAGTTATACCTAATTTAAAAGCTAAGTCCTGTTGTGTCATATTTTTCTCTTTTCGACACTTCGCAATAAACTTTCCGATTTTTCCTTGATCCATGAATATCCTCCTTTCACACCCTTAATATATAGTAAATTAATTAAATTTAACACGAAGCAGTGCTTGAGTTTAGCGGATTCTTCATTTTTTTTCAAAACTTAAAAATGATATAGTTAAAGCTACGACAAAATTAACACTCATTAAAATGTAAGTAACATAAAGTAGATTACTTCTATCCCACTTATCACCATACATTGAATTAAAAACCATATTTAGGATAAATAAAAGAATTGCAAATACTAAAAGTACCTTCTGAATATTTCTTAACATCTTCTTCCTTTTTTCAATTTGCTTAGTAAGATTTAATAGATTTTCTTCGGCACAATTTAGATATTTATCATTTTCTATTTTTTCACCACTAAGTAATTCATTGACATTAAAGTCAAGTTCATCACATAAAGGTTTAAATAATGACACATCTGGTATATTTAACCCTCTTTCCCATTTACTAACAGCGTTAACACTTACACCCAATATTTCTGCAAGTTCACTTTGTGTAAGTTTTTTATTCTTTCGGCACTTAGCTATAAAAGCGCCAATTTTTTCTTGATTCATGCATATACCTCCTTTAACAATTAAAATTATACTTTAAAGGAGTATATTTTTACACACACCTAAAGTTTAATTAAAAAAAATTACTTGGTATTTTCATCTATTGCTTTTTTACTATTTCTATATAAAGCAAATGTTAGAAAAAATACTAATGCTGGAGGTACTATTAACTTTATTGGACTACCATTCACAATAAATTTAACTGGACTTTTATCTCCCATAACTGTACACATTACTCCTGCAACAAATATAAAAGCAGACATAATAGGTAATACTAAAAAGATATTTTTCTTAAGTTTTTCTTTTTTCAAATTAAACATGTTACTTTCCTCTCTTAATTATTGTAATTCAGAATTATTTAAATGTTCTTTTAATAAATTAATTCTATCATTAATATTTTTTAGAAATTCTTCATCACTATACTTTGGGTCACGAGTACTCTTCCAAATATCACAAGGAATCTTATCACATTCTAAACAACTCTTATAACTATTTTTAGTAACACAACAATTATATATTGGGCACTCTTTATTGTTTGTATGAAAAACTATTCCCTTACAAGCATTGCATCCATTACACATTTTAGCATCAAAACAATAACATTTTTTACAATCCGATCCACAAACACTTAGATTCTCATTCATTTACTTCAACTCCATATAAATTAATACACTTAAATTATATCAAAAAAAGAACAAATCATAAACACGGTTTGTTCTAACAATCTCTTATTAACTTATATTTATTTTAACCAATCCATCAGAATTTAAAACATATATATCGTTTGCTACTTCTTTTATATACTTTCTATCATGAGATACACTTATTATAGTGCCTTTATACTTCCTTAAAGATTTTCTAATAACAGGATTTGATAAGGGACTAACATTTCTTGTGGGTTCATCTAGTATTAAAACATTACAATTATCTAACACTAATTTTACCAAGAATAACTTTGCTTTTGTACCATTACTTAAATATGCAATATTGCTAACCATTTCGTCTCTAGTAAATTTCATATTTCCTAAAAACATTCTTGCTTTAGTAATTTCATCTTTATTTCCATTTGGACATATAAAATCAAGAACACATTTATAATTATTTAACACATCATCGTAATTTTGGGGCATATAACCAACATTTATATCATTACGATTTATTAATTCATTATAAATTTTTTTAATTAAAGTTGTTTTACCAACACCATTTTTTCCAATAATACATAAATGTGTGTTCCCGACAATGTTTAGATTTATATTTTTTGATAAAACCTTATTATCTACTTTTAATTCATCAATATTTAAATTAATTATTTCCTTTGTTCTTGGTATAAAAACATCTTCAAAAAACAAATTTATGCTTTCTTCAACATCTGGTGTTTCTGCTAACTCAACATTATCAAGCTTCTTTTCTTGTGATTTTAATGAATGCATTTTCTTTGCAAGTAACCTAGCTCCATGTGGATCAGCCCTTGAAATTACATTTTGTTGATGTTCAACCTTTTGCATTACTTTTTGAAGTTTTTCTTTTTGTTTATTAAACTCTCTTTTTTCGGATTTCGCGACATGTAATTGTTTATCAATTTTTCTCAATCTTTTTTGAACATAAGTGTCATAGTCAATTCTTAATAAAGTATGTCTACAATCAGTTTTCTTTTTTATTTGTTCCAAATGAAGAATCATATTTGCTGTATTAGCAAGTAAAGTTTCATCATGTGAAACATACATGATTGGTTTATTTATATTATTAATAAATTCTTCTAGCCATTCCAATGTTTCTATATCGAGGTCATTAGTAGGCTCATCTAAGAAAAAAATATCATATTCATTTAGCAATAGTTTTAAAATACCAATTTTTACTTTTTCTCCACCCGATAATACATTTACTTTTTGTTTTAAAATCTCATCACTTAAACCTATTAACTCTAAGTATTTATATAGATTAGTGATTTTATCATAATAATCGTCTTCATCAAAGAACAAATAATTATAGACAACTTCATCCTGATATTCTTCACTCATTGATTGTTCTAAATATCCAATTTTATTTTCCTTAAAATTAATAGTTCCACTTACTCTTGCATATTCACATATACCTAAAATTGATTTTAGTAAAGTTGATTTGCCATTTCCTTCTTCTCCAATAACAGCAAGTTTATCACCATCATTTAATACTAAATTGAAATTTCTAATTAAATATCTATCATTAATAGATATACTAACATCTTTTATTTCTAACATATTATGCCTCCTCTTGGCATAATCAAAGTTTATGCCTAACTTATATAATTTAAGATTCTCATTTTATCACCCCTCAAAAAGATTAATATAATTCATTTAATACTAACATTATAACATAAAAAACACATATTAAATAATATGTGCAGTTATAATAGTATAACTATATGAGTTAATAGTAATTCTTATATTATCAGTTTTTTAGTACCAATTTTTGTAGTATGAAGTTTTTAATATTATCTAAAAGTACACATTTATCCATATACTTAAATACCCCATAATCTTATGTTAATATAAAAGCAATTGTATTAAGAATGGTAGCAATAAAAAACATAACTCCAGCAACAAGATTAGAATTATCCTTTTGTATTTTATATCTACTTAAGAATGTAACTGAATTATATGCGCATAACAAACTAACAGATGATGCAGCTGATACATTTTTAAATAATGAGATAATAACTAATACCATAAAAAATATAGCCATTCCAATTACTCCATAACGCATAGTTTTTAGTTCAATTAATTCAGTTAGCTTAATTAGATTTTCTTCACTCTTAACAGCTAAATTTTCATCACTTATTTTTTCACCAGATAATAATTCATTAACGCTTACATCTAATAAATCACTTAAAGGTTTCAATAAAGATAAATCTGGCATATAATTACCATTCTCCCAACGAGATATTGTCTTATTACTAACACCTAATTTCTCTCCCAATTCCTCTTGTGTCAAACATTTACTTTTACGGCTACTAGCAATAAACTCACCAATCTTTTTTGTATCCATATTAATCTCCTCCCACAATAAATGTAGCAATTAGCACCTTTTTATTACACCCCATAAATAGCGAATTTTATTATCTATTTAATTTATTTTCAATTGTAGAAGTCTTTACACCAGGGAGAAATCTTCCTTCAATATAGGAATATAAAACGCCACTTCCAACTAAACCCTCAATGTAATCATGCAAATTAGAATCATTACAAATAAGCCTTGCAATAGCTGTACTATTTTCACCTCTTAAAACAAGTGCTCCTTGATGACTATAAACAAATTTAGGAATACCTGATTTATTAAAACTTATTTCAAATTTAAAGTTTGTATTTTGAAAAAAATAAGCTTCCCCTAGACCAACACAGTCTATCGCGTCAAGTAAAACAGAAAGATCCCTTGTTGACCAAAGATCACACTTAGAAGGATATCCATCAACATGCCTTTCATCATCCATAATAACATACTTTATCTTTTTAGATTCTAAAGCATTAAGTATATACTTTCTAACATTCGTATCATTAAATTTCGACCCTAATATATTAGTCCTTTGAAGAGCTATTAATCTTGCATCATATAAATTAATACCACTTCTTAAATCATCTAAAGTAACTTCTGAATCAACTATCAGTAAAAAACCATCCCATAAAAATTTAATATCTCTTTTATTTGGTTCAATTACACTTGAAGAAAAACCATTATCAAAAAAACAGAAACATTTTTTTCTTTCCATACCTGATAAAGAATAATCAATTTGTTCATAATCTCTTACTGAATAAAAATCTGGTAATTTATTTTTATCATATTCCATATAAACACTTCCTAAATAAACTATCTATATTTATTATACTATAAATACTATTAACGTTCATTTATATTTTCAATTATCTCATAAGTTTTATAATCACATATTTTATTTGAATATTTATCTAAAACTATAGAAGACACAACAAGACACTTATTAAGCTCGATTAACTTTTGATTTTTAACCACTAAATATTCTAAACTCCCGAATTAAAATCGATTCATATATTATTTATATTTCTAAATTGACAATAGTTATTTCTTTATAAAAGCATTATATCAAAAATTAAAACATAATAAAACACAAAACATGAATGTTTAGGTTTTGTGCCAATTATTTCATTATTTTAATCTATTTTTTCTAGTTGGTACAATACAAAAAGGATGTCCAGCTGGATCAAGTAATACTTTCCAATCGCCTGATTGATATTTTGCTAAAGATGCTCCATAATTTAAAGCCCTTTCAACATCTTTTTCTACATCATCTGAATAAAAATCCATGTGTATCATTTGTTGCTGCTTACCATCCTCTTCTGGCCAGATGGGCCTTTGATAATTTTTTATTTGTTGAAAAACTAGTCTTGTAGTGCTTTCATTTTTGTTTCTTAAAGTTACCCAAATTCCATCTTCACCATGATCATATATTTTCTTTTCCCAACCTAATAATTTTTGGTAAAAATCTGCTAGTTTATTTACATCATCAGAATCAATAACAATAGAACTTAATATCATAAAATATCCTCCTTTTAATTATAAAAAAACATTCAATATCTTTTATATTAGTAATGCGTTCTTAGCTCCCAGATTATAATCCTTTCATTATTAATACCTAAAGGCTTATCAAATAACGAAAACTCAACTAAAACATCAAATAAATCATGTTCATACAAATAACTATATATATAATCAAACTCTGGAATCTTATTTAAAGTCTTATCATCAAAAATATCAGTTTTTAATGACATATAAGTATCCTCAATATTATCCCTTACATTTGACTCAGGATTTTTAGAAATAGTAACATAAATATCACCGTTTCTTTTTATTTCTATATCCGCTTCCATTATTTGATTTTCAGCATAGTTAATTGAACTTACATTTATTGTAAATAACTCATAGTCTTTTATCTCTTCTAAAATTTTTTCTCTTTTTACTTTTAGTTTAAATACACCACCAACAGAACTCTTGTCTCTTATGGCATAATAATCAGCTGGATACTTATTTACAAATTCGAGAACTTTATCCTCTTCTCCAGTTTTAAATAACTGTTCTGGAAATGTATTTAATTTAAGTTCTTTAATTTTTTTAATACTTTCAAGCTTGTTTCTTATAATTATCTTTCTACCCATATTTACCACCAATAAAGTTTTTTAATTAATTAAAACATTAATATGTCAATGTACAAGCGTGTTTTTAAATTAACAATATCAATTTATTTATAAAAATATTCTACCATAAATTTATGCATATTAAAACTCGAAACATAAAGTTCGAGTTTGATATCAATCTGGTGGCTTGAGGTTTTAGATACCGAACCATCAAATTGGATGATACTTCTACTTCAATACAACTACAATATATCAAATTATTTTGAAATAGTGAACTATTTTTTAACATTTTTCTAACATTTAATTAACAATTATATCTTTAGTTTTTTTTCATATATAAAACCTTTTTCATTTACTATTTTGCCACATTTATCAGGCTCTCCATTAGAAATAATTTTTTCATATACTTTTATACAACCTAAGGCTTCATAGAATTGGTAATTACATGATTCATCAGTTAATATTTGAATATTTTTCATGCCATCATTTTTTGCCATTTCAAATATTTTATTTAATAGTTTTTTCCCTAATTGTTTCCCTCTATACTGCTTGTCGACGATTAAAATTTTTATTTCACCATCAAAATAGTTTTCTAATTCTTTTGGTAAATAATCATAGTCGGCATCATATTTATAAATTGCTTTTTTATCTTTTACGAAAGGACTGTGAATCAATAACCATTTTAGCTGTCCATAAAATTTCTTTCTAATAATATGTGTTCTTGAATTCCATTTTGTATAGCCGCATACACCAACAATCGTATCATTCATTTTTTCTACGATGATTTCTTCTGCTTCATTTAATATTTCAAACCAATAAATCCATGCACATGTTTTACCCTTTGCTTTAGATGCAGTTTTGCCTAAATCCCATTCTTTATATAAAATATCTACAATTTGTTTATGGTGTTTAAATTTCATATATTAAAACCTCTACTTATTTTTTTGAATATATTATATCAAGTTTCTAAAATTTTGTGAATATTAAAAGTCCCAAAAGACAATTTGAGACTCATAATGAAGCAAAAGTACCCTACTTCATTGTATTGAAGAAAGATACCCTTATTACAACGAACCAATTAGGTTCGCATCGTACACTTATGGTGCCCGTGGCCGGACTTGAACCGGCACGATATTGCTATCATTGGATTTTGAGTCCAACGCGTCTACCAATTTCACCACACGGGCAAAACTAACTATAAATAGTTAATTTAAATATCTACTTTATTATTATACCAAGTAAATTTATAAAATCAATAGCTTGAACATTATTAACAATAACTCCTCTAATCATATCAGGTTCTACAAGTATTCCCGAAATATTAGAATTAGTTAAATCAACACCAGCTAATGAAGTTAATCTAAATTCAGATTCAGAGAAATCAACATCATTTAATTCAAGATCTATAAGGGTTACTCCAGTGAATGTTGAACTTGTTAATTTAACACTTTCAAATATCACATTATCCAAATTTGTTTTATCGAAATTACACATCATCATATTTGAATTTTGAATATCAGTTTTCTTTATATTAGAATCAAGAATATTAATACCAACCATATGACATGTTTCAAATAAACATTTTTGAATACCACAACTTTCAAAAGTAACATTAGATAATTCACATCTTTGAAATTTAACATTATGAAAAACTGTATTCTTTATTACTTTGGGAAATGTACAATTTATAAATTCACAATTATCAAAGCTAAAAAATTTAATATTCTCATCAAATGTAATATCCGTAAATCTCTTATAAGTTTGTATATCATCTTCACCTAAAGATTTTTCTTCAAATAATGTATTTATGCTTTTATATCTATCAACTATCTTCTTCATCTTTATAAATTGAAGTGAATAAATCAGTTTCACTTGCCTCTTCATTATTTTTTACATCAACTGTTGGTAAATCTTCTAATGTTGCTAAACCAAAATAATCTAAAAACTCACTTGTAGTTGCATATAAATTAGGCCTTCCAGCTAAATCAGATTTTCCAACTTCCTTTAATAGTCCCTTTGCAACTAGTTTTCTAATAAGCTGTCCACTTTGAACCCCTCTTACATCACTTACTTCTGATGTAGTAATTGGTTGATTATAAGCAATAATAGCAAGAGTTTCTAAAGCTGCTTGACTAAGCTTATTAGTGCCAGGGGTTACAACTAATTTTTCATAATATTCTTTATGTTCCATCTTAGTAGTTAATTTAAACGCGTCTCCTAAATAAGAGATACGTAAGCCTCTATCTTCTTTTTCATAGCTTTTTTTTAGTTCAGAAAGAAGCTCCTTAGCTTCATCTGTAGATATGTTCATAATATCACATAAACTTTTTAAATCTATTCCTTCATCTCCAACGACAAACAAAATACCTTCAAGTACTCCTAAATTCTTCATATTAGCCCACCATTTCTAATGTAATACTTCCAAATGTCTTATCTTGAGTTATTATAAGTTCATTATTTTTAGACATTTCTAAAACAGATAAAAAAGTTACAATTACATAAGGTTTAGTTAATTCTTCAAATAAACTTGTAAATTCTACTTTTCCATTTTCTTTTAGTATATGTCTAATTTGTCTCGTTCTATCAGTTACACTTAATTCTCTTTTAGTAATTTTTGTATTAAGTGGCTTATTTAATTTTTGTCTTTCTAAAAAAAGTTCAAAAGCATTTATTAAATCATCTAAATCAATATCTGGATCAAGTGTAGTATTCTCAGTTTTAAATTCCTTTAAATCACTTGGTAATTTAGTGAATATATTACTTCTCTTATCTTCAAGTTCATGAAAAGTCTCAGTTAATTCTTTAACTTTTTCATACTCTAAAAGTTTGTTTCTTAAGTCTTCTTCTGAATTAAGTTCATAATTTTCGTCATCTTCATCTTCATCATTTTTATTTAAAAGAATTTTACTTTTTAAATGAATTAACTCAGCAGCCATTACTAAATATTCACTTTTATCATCAACACTTAAATAATCAGATGCATCAATAAATGATAAATATTGTTCTGTTATACTTCCAATATTTATATCATATATATCCATTTTGCTACTTCTAATTAAATGTAACAAAAGGTCCAAAGGACCTTCAAAATCATTTATACAAAAATTGAATGTCATTTACAATCAAATCCCTTACCCTCTAAATTAAACTTAATTACTTTAGCTTCTGTATCAAGAGAAAAATAATCATAATCAACTACAGTTTTAGGAATATTATATTTTTCTAAATCTAAAATAGATGTAAATACAAATCCATCTGCCACTTCTTCTACCTCTGCATAAGGTTTTAAGTTCACTGCCTTATCCTCATATGTTTTCTTTAAATTTAAATAAGCTTGATTATCTTTTTGTTCACTCAATACATATTTAACGTTATCTTTAATTCCAATTAAGTAGTTATTTTTGAAAGTATATTCAATATTTCTCCCACCCATTGAACAAGTAAATGAGCCCAGTCCTGATTCATCACTGTTAATTGAATAACTAGGATAGTCTGCATCTTTCATTTCAACAATTTTACCGACATAAGAATAACTTCCATTGAATGATAAATCTTTAGATGTTAATGCTACCTTTTGTACTTGATTATCAAAAGTTCCAATTAATTTAACTGATGCAATCTTATTTTTAGTTCCTGAAGAATAGACCTCTAAAAAGTATGCTTCCTTATCAAGTTCTAAAACTCCATTATATGAATACATTTCACAATTGATATAATTTCCATTTAAGGAAAAATTACGCATAACGATATTTTCGTATTTCATATTCGTTGAAGATGCAAGTTGTTGCTCTTCTCCACCATTTAAAAATTCACTCTTTGGATCATTCACAGGATTAACTGGAGTATCAACTGGTATTCCGTTTTTATTAAATATTTTATAAAGGAAACTAGATTGATCATTCATTAAACTATTGAATACTGGAAGACCAATTAAAACTATAGCGAATATAATAAACATTTGAAAAACTAAAATAGGTCTCCCAATTTTATCTTTTCTTAATTCTCCTATAACCTCAGCTTGAACATTTCTTGGATCTTCATAATTGTTTTGAGCATTATTATTACCATTTTCATTCATAAGCTTCCCTCTATTCTCTATCTAATTATAACAAAAAAACAGGAAAAATAAAACTTATTTTTCCCTATATTCAATATTATTTATTATTAATAAATATTTTATCTAATTTTTCTATTATTTGTTCTTTATTAAAAGGTTTTGCAAGATAGCAAGCAAATCCATCACGTATATATTTATTTTCTGAATCTGATAAAGCATCAGCTGTTAAAGCAATAACAGGAGTATTAAAATTATCTAGTTTCTTTAATTCTTGTAAGACAGTTCTTCCACTCATATGTGGCATCATAATATCCATAAGTATTACATCATATTTATTTCCATTTTTTACTTTCTCTAAGCATTCTTCACCACTACAAGCTTCATCAATTAAAAAGTCATAGCCAGACAAAGCTTTTTTAGCAACTTTAATGTTAAGTTTATTATCATCTACTATCAAAATTTTCATACCAGCATAATTCATTCTTAAAGACTCAACTATCTTTTTAGTATTAATTACTTGTGTTTCAGTTAAAGTTTCATATTTACCAATCTTTTGCGGAATAGCAACAACAAATAAAGATCCTTCTTTATAAGTACTTTGAACATTTATCTTACCATTCATCATCTCAACTAAACGCTTCGTAATAGCTAGCCCTAATCCAGTTCCTTCAGTTGTACTATTTTTTTCAATATCAAGTCGCTCAAATTTAGTAAATAATTTATTTATATCTTCGGCTTTTATTCCTCTACCTGTATCTTGTACACATATATATAAGTTACATACATCATGCTGATTAATACATTTTATATTAACCGTTATTTTACCTTCATCAGTATATTTAATCGCATTAGTTAGTAAATTATTAACAATTGCTTTAATATGTGTTTTATCACCAATTAATTCTTCTGGAACATCTTCAGCTATAGTATAAGAAAATTCAATAGGTTTATCACCAATTCTTGTTGATGTCACTCTAATTAAAGATTCTATTTCTTCCCTAAAATTATAAGGATTTAAAACAATCTCCATCTTTTCACTCTCTATTTTATTAATATCTAAAATATTCCCAACAATTTCAAGAAGTGTATTAGACGCATTAATAATATCTTTTGCATCTTCTAATGCCTCAGCTGGTATATCATAATTAACTATATCTTGTGATAAGCCAACTATAGCATTTAGAGGTGTTCTTATTTCATGTGACATACTACTTAAAAAATCTGACTTTGCACGATTAGCTTTTTCAGCAGCATTTTTAGCAATCTCAAGTTGAGTTATCATCTTCACATCAGGATTTTCAATAGTAAAATACATTAAATAACAAAGCAAACTTAATATAAGATCATATATGTTAAACTGTGGATGAAATAAAACAAAAACACCTAAAAAGAACATCAATGGAATTATATAATAAATTGCATTATATCTTTTATCATATTTTTTTATGTTAATTAAAGCAATTACTAAAGAAGCAATCAGATTTATGAATGCTAAGCCAAATGTTAATATAACAGCTGACCCTTTTCCACTTGTTACTCCTCCAACTTTATAAACTTCAAAATCTAATAAAAAAGTTATTATACCGATAACAAAATATAAAATAGTATTTATTCTATTATTTAATTTAAAATTCTTACGGTATGCTTCAAAACTAATATATAGAATATAAGAAAGTATATTCATCGTTATTACTACAATAAATACTGATCCTAATTTATTAATATTAGAAAATATAAAGCTAAATTCATCAGTTAATTCATCACTTGCATATTTATAAGCCAAATAATGTGATATAAAATTAGTAGTATTTACAAGTAATGTAAAAATAAGTATTTTTTTATAGTACGTGTTTTCTTCTAATTCTTTCTTTTTTTTAGAAAAAAATACGATAGATATAAGGGATGAAAAAATTAAACAAACAAAAGGTATTTCAAACTCTATCATATTATCACCTATATTAATAATAAACTAGCTCGATTATTTTTGCAAGAAAACCTCATTTTTATTTTAAAAAAAGTAAATATTGTTTTATTTACTTTTTCCTCTCTAATTTTTTATTTTGCTTATTATAGTAATTTTTAATCCAATAATTACGCATATTATCGGCTACAACATTATCTTTAATGTTTTGTTCTAATGCTTGATAATCAATTATTCCTTTTATTACTTCAATATACCTATCAAGATTTTCGCTTTCTATCATTTGTCTTTGAATTCTTGCCAAATCAAACATTACTTCTTCATATTCGCGTCTTTCTTTAGTTGTCTTTACTAAATATTCAGCCTTAAAGACATCGTACTCCCATTCCAAAGGATCTTCGCTTTTTAAATACTGTTCAACATTATGGTCTCCCCAATGTAATTTTTTAAAAGCATTTTCAACAAACTTGTTTCTAAAATACTTAGATATATCATCGTAATCACTACGAATAATTGGTTTAAAATGTCTCATCATCATATAGTATACAGATGTTGCCATTTTATTTCTTATATAAGAAGATATTGATTTAACATAATATTTTTCTTCATCTTCACTTACAAGTTCTTGTTTGTAATAATCAAGCGGATTTATATCAAGTTTTTTTAAATCTATTGGATTTCCAACATCAATATAAGTTGTACTTAATTCATCATCGCGCATTAGAGTTATTGGTACAATTTTTTTACCTGTATCCATTGATGAATTAACTGGCCCATCAAATAAATCATTAATCAAATTATAAGGATTATTATTATGTGATCCTTCTGGGAATATTAAAACACTGTTACCCAAAGATAAAACTCTATTCATTTTAGGAACTAATAAAGCACGTTCCTCTTCTGATAATATATCAAATGGAATAAAACCATTTAACCATAACAAATAAGCTTCAGGATTATGTTTTAATGTATCAATAGATCCTAATACTAAATAAGCATTTCTATCAATTATATTTAAAACTGTTTCGATATCTTCAGGACAAGTATGATTACATACAAATATATATGATTCATTACTCTCTAACTTTGGATATCTTTCTAAGATAATATTATTTTTACCCCTCTTTAAATCATATTGGAGTGGATTAATATATTTTGAATCAAGTGTACTAAAATATTCTTCATCAGTTAAACTATAATCCTGATTAAGTCTAATAATATTTGCATTAGTAAAAGTATTACAAACTTTCTTAAATGGCTTGTCAGAATCTTTTCTTAAACTAGCCCCAAAATCTGTAGTAAATTCACTAACACCTTTTTCATTTAAATTACTTATAAATAAGTTTTCCATAAAATCCCCCAATTTATTAACTATACTTCACCATCTAAGCTAAAACTCTTTGCATCAGTAATTGTAACATCAACAATTTGACCTATTAAAGATTTATCGCAAGTTACATTAACAAGCTTCATAGTTTCAGTATAACCATATAATTTATTCTCATCTTTTTCAGAAACACCAACTAATAAAACTTTTTGCTTTGTACCTAAATAAGTTTGATTGTTCATATTTGAATATTTATTAACAACTTCATTTAATCTATGAAGTCTTTCTTCTTTAATAGACATAGGTGTATCATCTTTCATCTTTGCAGCTGGAGTTCCTTCTCTAGGTGAATAAATAAATGTGAATGCCCCATCGTACTTGCACTCTTCTACAACACTCAAGGTATCCAAGAAATCTTCTTCTGTTTCATTTGGAAAACCAACTATAATATCAGTTGTAATTGCAGCATTCTTTACACGCATCTTTATTTTTTTATAAAGATTTAAGTATTCTTCTTTTGTATATCTTCTTCCCATAAGTTTTAAAATTCTATCAGAACCACTTTGTAAAGGAAGATGAATATAAGGCATTATATTATCGTATGCAGCAATAACATCAATCATCTCATCCGTAAAATTCCATGGATGAGATGTAACAAAACGTACTCTTTCTATACCAGTCTTAGCAACACTTTCAAGCAATTCAGCAAAAGTTAAGTCACCCTCTAAATCACGTCCATAAGCATTAACATTTTGTCCAAGCAAAGTAACTTCTTTATAACCCATTTCTTTTAAACATTCAACTTCTCTTAAAATATCTTTACTCTTTCTACTTCTTTCTTTTCCTCTTGTATATGGAACTATACAATAAGTACAAAACTTGTCACAACCATACATAATATTTACCCAAGCAGTATACTTGGAATCTCTCTTATAGTTTTCACCTATTTCAAAAACATTTCCCTCATTACTCTTAACTTCAACATTTAAACCCTTACCTAAATTCATTAAATAATTAGGAAGTTCATGTATATTATGTGTACCAAATACTAAATCAATATACTTATGTTTCTCTAATATTTCATCAACTACACTTCTTTCTTGTGCCATACATCCACATAAAATTATTTTAATATCTGGTTTTTCCTTTTTTAAATGTTTACATCTACCTAAAAAGCCAAATACTTTATCATGAGCATTTTCACGTATCGCGCAAGTATTAAGAATAATAATATCAGCATTAAGTTCTGATTCAACTTTTTCAAACCCTAAATTCTCAAGTAAACCACTTATCTCTTCCGAATCATGAACATTCATCTGACATCCATATGTTCTTATAAAGTATTTTTTACCACTAAATCTATCATTTTTAGCTGGATTAGTATAAATAAATTCAACACTTTCGCACTTTCTAGATTTAGCTTGCATCATATCCGGTAGATTCATAAACATCACTCCTTAAAACAAACTGATTATAACATTTAAAAGCCTAATTGTAAAATCTATTTTAATATTAATTTAGCTTCATCAGTACTTAAATTTTGTAACTGATAATATAAAGCCATTTTAAAAATCTTATCTCTTTTTTGAGGCTGATTTTCAAATAAAGTGGCATTCTTACAAATTTCCGATACTCTAGAATTTTTAATACACATTACTTCCTTTGGCATATAAAGCTTATCAAATAATTCTTTATCAATTACTGCATTATTGTTTAAATCTATTACTTTATTTTCTTCCTTATCTAAAGAATATGAATGATAAAAATAACCTAAGAAATAAAATTGACAAAGTGCAGTGATAGAATAAAATTCTGGAAATAATTTAGACATTTCTTCTGTATTTTTATGACAATTTCCAGTCATCTTATTTTCACTCATAAATTTTAATAGTTCACGATTATCTTTAAAAAACTGATTAGCTAAATGAAAAGAATAAGTTCCAAAAACATGACTATAGATAGTAAAGGTTTCACCATCAAAACTTATATCATCAATAACTGGACTACTAATTATTCTTCTTATTAAATCTTTATTATTATTTGGATTTGGTAGATTTCCTAATCTTTGAATAGCGCCAATAATATCATGCTTTAAAAAATAACCGTAACTTAGAAGAATACTATAAAAGTCATCCACATATGGAGAACCTACTAAATTTCCATATTTTAAAGAAAGCATCTTACATAAATTCTCTACTCCATAAAATTCTGTATCATTAGTATAAAAATCTATTCTTTGTCCAATTAAAATTTCAAAATCACTTATAACTTTAAATGCTATATCATCATTTTTCTTTATAAAACCATCATTATAATAACGTACTAAATCTTCTGTTGTAATATTAGTCATAAAATTCCCCCTAATTAGGCTTTAGTATAGCATATTTACATAAAAAATAAAAATCTCTACAAAATTATTCGTAAAGATTTCTTAGGTAAATACTTGATTAATCTTCATAGAAAGCTATATTAGTCTGTTCTAACTCATTAAGTTCTTTAATTCTAGATGTATACATATTGAACATTAGAACAAATACTAATATAAATAAAATCACCCCTTTGTACTCATCGATGAATTTAATCATATTACCATCTCCCTTCTACAATCTTAATTTACCATTTAATTTGTGTCAAATCAACACTAATAGATACATTTGTTCGTATATTGATAAAATTAAACATTTGTTTGACATTTGTACACTTGTTTGCTATTATTATATTAGGAGGAGTCATATGAAAGAAAATTTAACTAAAAAACAAGAAGAAACATTAACATTTATAAAAAAATACATGGTAGCACATGGATTCCCACCATCAGTAAGAGAAATATGCTCAGGTATGGGACTTTCTAGCCCAGCAACTGCTCATACTCATTTAAAAGAACTTGAAGCAAAAGGTTTTATTAGAAAACAAAATTCTAAATTTAGAACAATTGAGTTACTAGTTGACAATGAATTCTTACCAAAAAAAGAAGAGGAAGAAGTTGTATCTGTTCCCCTTTTAGGCAAAATATCTTGTGGAAATCCAATTGAAGCAATCGAAAATCCTGATGAATTCTTTTCTTTACCGGCAAGTTTAATACCAGCAAAAGAATCAATATTTACTTTAAAGTGTTCAGGAGACTCAATGATTAATGTTGGAATATATGATAAAGATATTGTTATTATTCAAAAACAAAGTATTGCAAGAAATGGTGATATCGTTGCAGCCATGACGGATGAAGGAGAAGTTACACTTAAAACATTTTATAAAGAAAGTGATCACATCAGATTACAACCAGAAAATGATTCAATGTCACCAATTATTCTAAAAAACTGTACTATCTTAGGAAAAGCTATTGGTATATATCGTAAACTATAAAAGAGTTTAATTAAACTCTTTTTTATTTTTAAACAAAAAAAGATAATCAAGTTTGATTATCTATTTATCATATATAATAAGAATACTACTAATATCGAAAGTATAATAATACCATTAACTCTATCACTCTTATCATTTTTACCTTCAACTCCAACAATCATAGCTGAAAGTACTCCACCTACTAAACCACCAATGTGTCCAAAATTATCTATTCCGCTCATCGCAAATCCTAAGAATAAGTTTAGTAAAATAACTGGTATTATTTGACCAACAATCATGTTACCTAAATATAATCTATAATGATACCCAAAATATAACAAAGCTCCTAAAAGGCCAAATATTGCACCACTTGCACCAATAGATGCCCCATCAGTTAAAACACCACTTAATAAAGCCCCTGTTACTGCACTTATTAAATAAACTATTAAAAACTTTATTTTTCCTAATACTGTTTCTATTTGTGTACCTATAATATAAAGTGAATACATATTGCATGCTAAGTGAATTAAATCAGCATGTAAAAAAGCCGAAGTCAATATAACATAAAATCTAAAAGACTTAATTGCTGAACCACTAGTAGCTAAACTCATTGTATCAATTATACCTGCAGCTTGTAAAAAATAGATAAATATATTTATCGCGATTAAAGCGTAAGTAACAACAATAGTTTTTTTCTTAAATATTTTTTCAAATGTTTTATTTTTCTTTTCAGTAGTTTCATTTATATCTTGCGTAACATTAATAAAGAAATCCATATCATCACTAGAATCAATTATGTCATTCTTTATTTCAGGAAATAAACTAGTAAATTTATCATTCTTATCTATAGACTTTTCTATATCTAAATTTATTACATCCATATTTTTATATTTAGATTCAAGTTTACTGACATTATCTCCAACATTTAACATTATATTTAAAGTAGGACATTTAAACGATAACATTTTCTTCTTTATTTGTTTTATTATAGTTTTAGCTTTAAAAAGATCAAAATCTAATTGTTCATTGTTATGTATATAATTTGAATTTATTCTAATAACTTCATAATGCTTATCACTATTTTCTAACCATATCTCATTTTCAAGTCCATTAACAACGATTGGTTGATAATTTTCCTTTGTTACAAAATAATGTACAAGACGCATAGTTATTTCATCCATGTTTGACATTCTTAAAGTTGACATATGCACTTCCCTTTCTTCATTCATTAGTATTATTGCACATTTTTTATTTCTTTTCTAGAGTATCTATAAAATTCTTAAATATTATTGGTAATTCTGCTTCAAAATGCATTTGTTCTTTTGTTGTTGGGTGTATAAAATCAATACTAGCAGAATGTAAGAATTGTCCAAATTCATCAGTCTTACTTGCTGAATATACTGGATCATTATAAATTGGATAGCCAATATAAGCCATATGAACTCTTATTTGATGTGTTCTACCAGTTTCCAAAGCAAGTCTTACTAATGTATACCCTTTGAATCTTTCTGTAACTGTTAGATGAGTTACTGCAGATTTAGAATTATCTGCTGTTACAGCCATTTTTTTACGATCAAGTTTATCTCTACCAATTGGAGCATCTATAGTTGCAGTATCATGCATAAACTCTCCCTTTAAAAGAGCAATATATTCCCTTTTTATTTCATGTTTACTCAACATATCAGAAAGAATCTCATGAGTTTTATTATTCTTTGCAACTACCATAAGTCCAGAAGTGTCCTTATCAATTCTATGAACTATTCCTGGACGAATTTCTCCATTAATATCTGATAAATCATTAGTATGATACATTAAAGCATTAACAAGTGTTCCATGATTATTCCCACTTCCTGGATGTACTACCATTCCACTTTCTTTATTAATGATTATTAAATCATCATCTTCATACACGATATTAATAGGTATGTCTTCGGCTTCAATATCAGTATCTTCAATAAAACCTTCTTTTATTTCTATTTCATCACCATTTTTGACAATATAATTAGCTTTAACACTTTTCCCATTAACTAATATAAATTCTTCATCTATCATTTTAGCTATTAAACTTCTAGAATATTCTAAATAATTAACTAAGTATTTATCAATTCTTAAGTTTTCTTCTTCGCTTACTTTCACTACCATTTTTCTTTTCTCCTTTTAATGTAACTATAAAAAGTAGAAATACACCTACTACAATAAATACATCGGCAAAATTAAATACAGGAAAATTATAATCAAATATTTTAAAATCAATAAAGTCTCTTACAAATCCACAAAAAACACGATCAACTAAATTACCAAATACTCCACCAAATAATAAGCCAAAAGCTAAATTAGATGATTTACTTTCATCATATGAGAAAGTCATACTATAAATTATTACTAGCATAATTATAGATATAATTATAAGTATTGGTGTACGTCCTTCTAATATACTAAATGCTGCACCTGTATTTTCATAATAATTAATTCTAAAGAAACCAGAAATAATTGATACATGTATATCACTTATTTGAATTAAAGATTTAACTATTTGATCTATAATTAATAAAATTGTTGATATTATCACTATTCTTTTATTCATAAATTTGCACCACCTAAATTATATCTTATTTACCTTAAATCTACAAGTATTACATCCTCGCCTATTTTAATAATCTGCTTCATACTAATATTTGTTTCACTATTATAAATATTAAGTTTTTTTATTATTTTTTTTGGTTCCACAATAAAATAATTGATAGTACCATCTTCAAGAATATCCATATCAATTATTCTACCAATATTTCTCCCATCTCCTTGATTAATTACATCTTTACTTTGTAAATCACTTATACGCATAACTTCACCTACTATAATTTTATTAAATAATTAATAAAAAAGTACAATCTAACGTATGAGTTTCTTAACATTGCTTATTGCGTTTTTTTCAATTCTAGATATTTGGGCTTGACTAACACCCATTTCACTTGCAAGTTCCATTTGAGTTTTACCAACAATATATCTATCTATCAATATTTCTCTTTCACGTTCTCGAAGTTTTGTTAAAGCTTTTCGCAAGAGAATTAAATCATCTTTTTTATCTTCTATTTCTCGTTTATCAGCTAATTGATCTAAAAGATATATAGTATCTCCTCCATCATTATAAATAGGTTCATAAATGCTAACTGGTTCCTTAAGTGAATCCATTGCATTAGCAAGTTCATATTCAGTTATATCAAGTGCATCTATTATATCTTTTTCTTTAGGTTCGACCCCATTTATAGACATATATTCATCTTTATACTTCATTATTTGTATAGCTCTGTCTCTTACACTTCTTGTTACTCTAATTGAACTTGAATCACGAATATATCTTTTAACTTCACCAAGAATCAATGGAACTGCATAAGTGGAAAACATTACCCCATAAGATTCATCAAAATTGTCAACTGCTTTAATTAAGCCAACACACCCAATTTGAAAAAGATCATTCATATCATTTTTTCCATTATTATATTTATTTATAATAGATAATACTAATTTCAAGTTACCATTAATTATTTCTGTTTTAGCTGATTTATCCCCTTCTTTAAATTTTTTCATTAATTCATCCATCTCATGCTTTGTTAGTACAGGTAACTTGGATGTATCAATTCCTGCAATATTTACTTTATATTTGCTCATATAAAAATCATCCCTTTACCTTATAATGGGATGATTATTTTAATCTTATTCACTTAGATGAATCAATAAAATTTGTTAATACTTGAAGATAATTCTGTTCACCAAAATTTTCATAATCTAAAATATATGCATTTATGTAATAGTTGTTACCAAGACTCATTATTATTTCAAGGTGATTTTTAAATTTCTTTTGATTTATTATTTCTTTATGTATTATCCTGTAATATTCATAATTCTTTATTAAATGCTTTTCTCTATCAATAGTTATATCTTTATTTTCTCCATAGTTACTTACTTCTTCTTCAAATGTTATATCTAGATTACTAAGTATTGGCAACACATCAAAACTTATAACCGCATCGGAGTTTTTTCTCAAAAGATAGTACTTTCTATTCTCATCACTTTCTTGCGATCCAAATTCAAAACCAAGTGGGACAGTAAAAGACAAATCATTTATCTGAACATGTTCTTTACTATTTTTACTTTCTTTACTATCTTCCTTTTTTTCTGTAGTTTTTTTACCAGTGGTACTTCTCGTTTTGGTATTCTCACCATTAACAGTTTTAACATTACCTCCAGTAGTTACTTTATTATTATTAAAATTAATAAGGCCAGAAAATATCAAAATAGTAACTAAAATTATTACAATAATTATCACGATTAAACCAATAAGAAACCTATGCTTTTTATTAGTTTCCACCACATTATTATCAATAATATTTTTTTCACCCTTTGCATCAATAGTATTATTTTGAGTAATTAAACTAGCACCACATACTGGACAAATAGATAAACCAGCTTGAATAATATTTCCGCACTTATAACATGTCATACAATCGACTCCTATTATAAAAATTATATCATATATAATACTCCCATAATAATAAACATTTAGAAAAGCAAAAATATTTATGTCAAGAAAAAAGCAACTTAATTGTTGCTTAGTTTTATAAATTATTAATTCTTTCTTTAATTCTTTCTTTACCAAGAAGTTTTAATATACAATAAAGATCAGGTGTTTGAGACTTACTAGTAATAGAAACTCTTATAGCTGTTGAAATATCAGCAACACTTCCTTTATAATTATCAGGATTTTGTTTATAATCTTTCATATTAGATGCATATCCTAATTTTTCAGTTAACTCTTTAACTTTATTAAACCAAGTATCTTTATCATCTGCATCATCATAATACTCATCAAGATAAGTATTTACGATACTTTTTATTTCATTTATATCAGTAATATTTTTCCATTCATACTCACTAGGTTTATATAATTCATCATACATATACCAAATTGAATTTTTAACATCACTAAAACATGCATAATCTTTACGAGGTTTCTCTTGCTCTCTTTCAATATTTAAAATACTTTTAGTATAATCAGCATATTTAGAGATAATTTCATAAAAATCTTTGTCAAATTCTTTAGCATAATTAACAAGTCCATCGTATACTTCTTCTTTTGTCATCTTTGAAATAATATTTTTAGAAATATTATCAAGTTTTTCTAAATCATATAAAGCTCCAGTAGTTCCAACCTTTTTAGGATCAAATGGGAAATCTAAGAATGATGCATCCGGATTTTTATCTCTCCATTCTTCATAATTACTATTTAAGATAGTCATAAGTGATTCAATTACGGAAATACTTGGATACCCTTTTTCAATATAATATGACATTAAAGCTTCTGGATCTTTTCTTTTACTAATCTTTCTTCTAATATTTCCATCTTGCTTTAAAAGTAAAGTATTATGAATATAATCAGGTTGTTTAAAGCCAAAAGCTTCAAATAATTCAATATGTAATGGTATACTAGGTAACCACTCTTGCCCTCTTACAACATGAGTTGTATGCATTAAATGATCATCTACTAAATGAGCAAAGTGATATGTTGGCAAAAAATCATTTGATTTCATGATTACCATATCATTATTATTTTCAGGAAATTCAATAACACCTGTAACTAAGTCATTATATTTAACTTTCTTCATTGGGTTTCCCATGCTCTTAAATCTTATAACAAAAGATTCTCCATTCTTTATTCGCATCGCTCTTTCTTCATTTGTTAAATCACGACATTTAGCCCAAGCTCCATAATACCCTGGCATTGCTTTTTTAGCTTCTTGCTTTTTACGCATAACTTCTAACTCTTCAGAGGAACAAAAACATGGATAAGCTCTACCTATTTCAATAGCATGTTTAATGAAGGCATGATAAATTTCTTTTCTCTCACTTTGAACATAAGGTCCATAGTTTCCAACTACTTCACCATTAAATTCGTACTCATCTGGCATAAGATCAAAATACTTAAGTGTTTCCATTATTTTTAAAACTGCATCATTTACTTCTCTTTTTGTATCAGTGTCTTCGTTTCTTAAATAATATACTCCATTAGAATTTCTAGCAATTAAAAAATCAGTCAAAGCTTGAAGCAAATTTCCAATATGCACAAAACCAGTTGGAGATGGTGCAAATCTAGTAACACGCGTCCCTTCAGGTAAATTTCTTTCTGGATACTCTCTTTCATAATCTTCTATTGTTTTAGTAACATTAGGAAAAATTAAATCTGCTAATTCTTTATTAGTCATTTATATTCACCTCTTCTTAACAATTACAATTATAGCTTAAAAAAGCACAAAAATAAAGAAAAACTAGCAATTAGCTAGTTAAAGTTAGACTACTTAAAATATAATCAAGATTAGCATTTATTAAATCATATTCTTGAGTATTAATATCTATTGATTTTGTTATTTTCAAAAATGTTAAGACACTTCCTTTTAAAAATTTATAACTTATAAAATAATTATCTTTAACATACTCTTTATTATTTAATTCATTATAGGCTTTGTAATAAGCATTTTCTTGTAACTTTTCAATTAAAATATAGTTATTTTCATTATTGTTAAGATATATTTTAATTGAACCATTAGATAATCTAGATAAAGAAAATAATGATGTTTGATAACGAATATTAAAACCTAAATGACTTACAAATTCGTATACTTTAATATCTTTTTCTTCGCCATTAATAATTAATTTATCATCTATTAAATCTTCTAAATTAACATTTTCTTGTGCTTTTGGAGTCTTATGACTTTGTATCTTATTATTGTTATTTTTAAATTCATAGACATTATATATTAAGAATATTAAAAAAATGATAATTGATACTATAATAACAACTATTTTTCCATTGTCTTTTTTCATAAATTTATCTCCTTTTAAAATCCTCTTGATGCTCCTCCACCTCTAGATGAACCTCCTCCACCATGGTGTGTATATCCACCAGATGAATAACTATTATAAGATCTTGAACGTCTACGACGAGAACTCGTATTATCATTATAATCAAATTTAAATAAATTAAAGAATCCACATATTGTTAACAAATACATACCTTCAAATGGTAAAAGTAGGCAAACCACGTGTAAAAAAGCTGAAAATGAAAGCAAATATTTAGATATAAATACTATCGCGGTTCCGATTAGAAGAACACCAACTTTTGTAGCGGTTTTATGTGAATCTAAAAAAGTAGCACAAAAGAAACCAGATATAATACCAATAAATATTAGAAAAAATAATTTCCCTAAGTCTACATGTTTAGTTTCGATCTTTGTTGGTCTTACATAACTCAAATCTAAATTATTCTTTTCGATTATTTCTTTATATAAAGCATCATACCCATTTTTTATTCCAGAATTCCAATCATCATTTCTTAAATAAGGAACTACATAATCATCTAATAATCTTCCAACTTTTCCATCAGGTAAAATACCCTCTAGTCCATATCCTACTTCAACTCTAACTTTTCTATCATTTAATGAAATCAACAATAAAATTCCATTATTCTTTTCCCTAGATCCAATTTGAAAATCTCTAAATAGTTCTAGAGCATAACTCTCAATAGATTCACCCTCTAAACTTTCTATTGTTACAACTACTATTTGGGTCCCATCAATATTGTTTAGTCTTATACTATTTTGTTGAATATATTCTTCAACATCACTTGATAAAATATTTGCATAATCATTTACATAAAAATCACTCGTAGGTGAAACCCTAGCAAAGACATTAAATGGTAAAAAAAGTATTAATAAAAATAATACTTTTAAACTATTCAAAAGAAACTTGTGGAACATCTTTTGCACCATCACTTACCTCAAAATATTCTGCACTTTCATAATCAAACATTGAAGCAATTATATTTGCTGGGAATTTTTTTATTAAAGAATTATATTTTTTAACTTCATCATTATATTCTTTTCTTGCAACAGATATTCTATTTTCGCTTCCAGCTATTTCATCTTGTAAAGATATAAAATTTTGACTAGCTTTTAAATCCGGATAATTTTCAACAACTAAGAAGAAATTATTAATTGCTTTTGTTAATTCATTATTAGCTTTACTCTTATCTTCTAATGAGTCTGCTGTAACTAAACTTTCTCTTGCATCAGTTATACTTTCAATTACGTCTTTTTCGTGCTCCATATAACCTTTTACAGTACTAACTAGATTTGGTATTAGATCAGCTCTTCTTTGTAATTGTGTATCAATATCTTGTCTACTTGCTAATACACTTTCGTTTGCTTCAACTATACTATTATAGTGACTATAAACAAATATACCTATAACAACAAAAACTATAATAAGTATTCCACCAACTGCTACTCCTTTATTTTTCATAAATACCACCTTCCTACCTTAATTATAACATAAATTACCCTTTATCATTTTTTAAGAAGTATAAAAAACGTAAAGAAAAAGGAAAACATACATTTTCCTAATCTTCATAATTTAACATCATAGCTTCTTTTACTTTTTTCATTTGGACTTTAGCTTTTTCTTTTGCTATTCTTGTTCCAGTTTCTAAAACTTCATCTACAAGTGCTGGATTTTCTTCATACATTCTTCTCTTTTCACGAATGGGCTCTAAGAATTTATTCATTGCATCAATCAACTCTTGCTTACATTGAACACATCCTCTTTTTCCTTTCTTACACTCACTACAAACTCTTGAAACATTTTCATCAGTATTAACTAATTTATGATAATAACTTACCATACACTTATCAGGATCAGCTGGATCATCTTTTTTTATCTTATTAGTATCAGTTAAAGCACTCATTACTTTTTTCTTAACATCATCAGGTGTATCATTTAAGTAAATTGCATTACCTAAACTTTTACCCATCTTTTCATTACCATCAAGTCCTTTAATTCGCTTATTTTCTGAAAGTAATACTTCTGGTTCTTTTAAAGTATCACCATAAATTGAATTAAACTTTCTTACTATTTCTCGACATTGTTCAACTAAAGGCATTTGATCATCTCCAGCTGGAATTAATTCTCCATCAAAGCAAGTTATATCAGCAGCTTGACTAACTGGATATCCTAAAAATCCATAAGTAATTGATTCACCTGTTTCACCAAATAAAGCTTTCTTTTGAGCTACTTCTGACTTTACAGTCGGATTTCTATGTAATCTTGAGACTGTAACAAGATTGGAATAAAAAACAGTTAATTCAGCAATTTCAGGAATTCTTGATTGAATAAAAAAGTGTACTTTATTTGGATCAAGCCCGATTGATAAAAGATCAGTTGTTATTTCTCTAACATTTTTTCTAACCTTTCCCGGATCATTAAAATTATCGGTTAATCCTTGAACATCAGCAATTTCTAAGAAAAAATCATAATCATCTTGTAATTTAATATAATTTACTCCTGCTCCAAAATAGTGTCCCAAATGTAAATTTCCTGTTGGTCTTAGACCTGTTAAAATAGTTTTCATAAAATATACCCTCTTTCTAAAATAAAAAGACTTTCCCCATATAGGAAAAAGTCTAGCCACCTAAATAGTTAATCCATATACCATCATATATGCTCACAATAACGGTTGAGTTCCGTATTCCCCTACTATATTCAAGGAATCTCTCAGCGGTCCATTCACTATGAATCCTTTACTTGCATCACACCCACTTGCAAGCTCTCTTGAAATTCATACTATAGCTACTACTCCGCATCAACAATTTAAGTTAACCAAATAATAACATAGTATCGTTAATTTTGTCAATAAATGCCTTACTACAAAATAATTATTAACAATTTAGTTCACACATTTTCTTTATTATATCAATACTTCTATTACTTCTAAATATATCATCATTTTTAATATTTTTCAAAAAAAAGACAAGTTAACTTGTCTTAGCAATTATTTTAAATTGGATAACTCTTGATAATGTTTATCAAAACTTTCTAAAAATGCTGATACTTCACTAGGTAAAGTTAAATACGATAAGCTAATTCTTATGGTGGTTTTACTACGAATTTCATCATTATACATATTCATAACAGCCTTGCTTGCTTCCCCACTAGAACAAGCAGTATTACTAGAAACATATACTTCATCAGTTTCAAGAGCGTGAATAAAAGTTTCTGGTTTAATATTCATTAAACTAATATTTAAAATATGTGGAATACAATACTTACTTGAATTAATTAAAACATTATCATATTCACTTAAATGTGCAACAATTTTTTCATTGAATTTACGTACAACGTCTTCTTTTTTCTTTAAGTCCTTTAAAGCAAGCCTTAAAGCTTTAGCAAAAGACACAATCAAAGGAAGAGGTGGTGTTCCAGGATGAAGTTCCCCTTCATGCGCACCATACATAAGTGGTGATAAAACTAAGTTTCTATTCTTATATAGTAATCCAATCCCTTTTGGTCCATAAATCTTATGCCCACTCATAGTTGCTAAATCAGCATCCTGAACAGAAATATTTACTTTACCAATTGCTTGAGTCATATCGGAATGTAGTATACAATTTTCATTATTCTTTCTAATAACTTGCCTTACAGTCTTTAATGGTTGTCTTGCTCCAGTTTCTGAATTAACCGCACAAATACTAACTAAAATTGTATCTCTAGTAACTTTTCTTTTTAAATCATCAAAGTCAACTACACCTTCTTCAGTAACATCAACATAATCAATCACAAAACCCATTTTTTCTAAGTGTTTACATATGCCATAAATACTAGGATGTTCCATTTTAGAAACTACTATTTTGTTTCCATATCTACGATAAGTATTACAAACACCTAGTATTGCTAAATTATTTGCTTCTGTTGCACCTGAAGTAAGAACAAACTCGCTTGCCTTAATATTAAGTAACTCAGCTATTTGTTCTATAGCTGAATCCATAAGTTCATGGCTTTTTATACCTAAACTATGTAAACTATTAGGATTACCAAAATACTCCTCCGTTACTTTATTATAACTATCTAAAACTTCTGGAAGTACAGGAGTTGTTGCCGAATAATCTAAATATACCATGATGCCTCCTAAAATTCATTTTTATAAGCTTCTAAAAGTCTTGTATATATCCCAGGTTCAATAACATTAATTGAATTTATAGCATATTCCAAACTACTTTTAAAGTTTCCTTTAAAGAACTCTCTTTCAGCCTTTGTAAGACCTGCATCTATTGATACATTATTAGTTCTATATCTATTACCATACACAATAGCGTTTTCTGCCATCGATGCCGTTTTAACAATCTCTAAAGATGTATTATATACTTTTAAAACTAAATCTCGAGCAGTATCTACACGTGTATTTAAAGTTTTAATACTTATAGGTTGTTTTTCAATCTCAATAATCATATTTTTAATTGCCTCATTTGCTTCTTCAAGCTCTACTTCATAATTCTTTGGAACTACTGGTAACTTATAAGAATTTATATGAGTTTTAGCTTGTTTAACAATCGATTTAATTTCATCTAATTGTTCTCTTGCACGTATTTCATCTTCTTTTAAAGAACCTAAACTACGTAGAGTATAATCAAGTTTATCTTCACATTTTAAAAGCCTTGAATTAATAATTTCCATTTCTTTATTAAGCTTAGAATAGGCAGTTCCTTTTTCTCTAAATAAAGCAACTATTTCATCATAACCTTTTTCACATTCAATTACTTCATTCTTAAGTTCAACAATTATTTTTACATCATCATCAGTTAAATCATAACTATACTTAATATCATCAATTTTATTAGATAAATTACCAAGTATTTTCTTTAACTTCTTACATTTTATAATAACACTTCTAAAATATTCATCAAACATTTTCTTACTTATTTTTTCTTTATCAAAGTCTCCATATAAAGAATCAAAATATTCCATTATTGTACGAAGTTCAAATATTGAATCTTCTAAATTCAAAACATTTAATCTATCGAATACATCAGCTACCTTTTTTTCAGATTCACTTATGTTATATTCAATATTTAAATAATTTAAATTATATCCTTCGTTTTTCATATTTTCATATATTTTATTAATTTCTTTAATTCTATTAGGAATTAAATTCTTACCCATTAAAATTATACTAGGAGCTTCCTCAATAACAACTTTTAAATTACCAATTGAATCGTCTAAAGCTTTTACAATTTTACCTACTTCTGAGTAAACATTACCCTCCATAGCAAGTTCAAATGCTGAAAATAATTTATCAATGTTTTCAAACTGCAATTCTAAAGGAGTCTCAATTAAAGCATAATCTTCTTTATTGTTTCCATTATTATATTGTAAAAATAAGGAACGATAATCAGCTTTTAATTTAGTAACTATCTCACGATTCTTTTGTTCAGATAAAGTAATTTCTTTAATATCTTCAAGTAGTTTTTGAGCACGACTTTTAGAGATAAATATATCAAACTCAATTCTACCTAACATTGATTTTACTTGAGAGTAATTATGTCCTTCTAGTAATTCTTCTGCGCTAATAAGTTCATCTGTAATACTTTCGACTTCATTATCTTTAATTGTTTTAAATAAAACTTTCCAATAATTATACTTTTCTTCTAAATCTTTATTATTAATTAAGGATTCTACCTTATTTAGTTCAGCAAGAATAGATCCACTTATAATTAAATTTTTACTTCTTTCAAGTTCAATAAGAGTGTTTTTATATT
>CAZWST010000010.1:0-38691 GCA_964636965.1 uncultured Muribaculaceae bacterium | reverse complement strand
ACCTCACGCTTATCAGGCGTGCGCTCTAACCAGCTGAGCTACAAGCCCATTTTGTTTCAGTACTAGTTAATTTTATCAAATACTTAATCTTTTATCAAGTATAAAATAATAAAAATGGTGTCCCCTTAGGGATTCGAACCCTAGACCCACTGATTAAGAGTCAGTTGCTCTACCAACTGAGCTAAGGAGACATTTCTTCTTAAGCACTTCTTAATTATAGCATAAAATAAAAAAAAATCTAGTCTAAATTATAAAAATAGGTATATTTTTTTACTATTTGGCAGTTTGACTAATCATTATACTCTCTGGATAGGGCTTTTTTTCATCGGTTAATCCTAAAATGTAATCAACAGGAACTTTGTAATATGCAGCAAGTTTTGTAAGTTTATCAATAGGCATTAGGCGTATACCGGTTTCATATCTTGAATAAACTACTTGGGATATATTTAATACTTTTGCTATTTGCTTTTGGGTTAAGTCTCTGTCTTCTCTTATTTCTTTTAATCGATAGATGTTCATAGATATACTGCCTCCTATATACTATTACTTTACTATCATTTAATTTGTAACGCTTGAATATATAACTATTTGGTTATATAATTTTATTATAGAAGGATACTAAAATAAGAGGAGTGAATAAGAGTATGAGAAAGAAAAAAATATTTTTACTTATTGCTTTGCTTGTTATAGGTTTTGCGGCAGTAAGTGCAACACTTGTATTGAATGGAGCAGTCAAACTTGGTTTTAATGCAAATGATTTTGATGTTTATTTTAGTGCAAGTACATTAAATGGCGTAGACAAAAAAAGTGAATTTATTTCTTCAGATGGGAAAGAACTTAATTTTACGACAGACGAACTTAGCTTAGTAGGTGATAAAGCAGTTATTTATTATGAAATTACAAATGCGAGTAGATATTATGATGCTTCTGTTAAAATGGTCTGTGATGAACTTAATGATAATAAAGTTAGTGTTACTAATGTTTTAAATTCGGAACTTATTAAAGCTCAAACTTCTTCTGATGGTGTTTTAGTAACAGAACTAATCTCGCCTGTTGTTAATAGTGAAACAGTTAAACTAAAGTGTAGAATTGAAGCAACTCCAATAACTAGAGAAGAAATTGCAAATGATAATGTAGAGGGAGATGTAACAACATATAGTTTATATGGTTATTATGTTGATGATAATGGTGAAAGTATCGCTAATACAAATTTAGTAATCTATTCTTCAACACCACACTTTGTTCATACTGATGATCGCGGCTATTTCTACGTTGATGGTTTAGAAAAAGGAAGTCATGAAATATATCACGTACCAGAAATTGAAAACCTTGAAAATAAAAATAAAGATGAGATAAAAAGTCTAGCAAGTAGTAATGCTGTTTTTACAACATCATCGGGGAATATTTTATTTAATGATAATTCCAAAATAAAAGATGTTGTTTTAGAATTAACTAATAATGTTAGTTATAATATCGTATTAAAAACTAGTAGTGGAACGATTATTAATGAAAATTATCAAGTAACTCATAATCATCCTTATGGAAATCTTCCAACTGTTGATGTGTCTAATTCATCATTCATTCATTGGACTTTAGAAGATGGTACAGTTATTTCAAATGATTCTTTAGTAGCTACAAAGGATCCACATGAATTAATTGCTGTAATAAGCCCTGTAGTTGCACCTGTAATTCAAGCAAGTACAACTAATTGGACAACTAATGATGTAACTATTTCAATAATGACACCGGGAAGTGCTGATAAAGGAATAAAACATTATGAATATTTAATAACTAAAAATGAAAATCCTGGTAGTCAAGATACTCCAACTGGAACAACTAGTGGAAATATTACTGTTTCTAGTGTTGGCGTTAACCATGTTTATTACCGAACAGTAGCTAGTGATGATGTAAAAAGTGGATGGAGTGAAGGAATTATTACTAAAATTGATAAGACAGCTCCAACAAATGTAAGTTTTAGTAATAAAGTAGTAACTGCTGATAATGTTACAATGAATGTTAATTACACAGAGAATGAATCAAATATAACAAATACTAAATGTTATTATGGGGATGCTTCTTCCCAAACAAAAGAAGGAACATTTAGTAATGGAACTTGTGTTTATCCATCATCGGCTGAATATGCAAAAGTATGTGTTACAAATGCTGTTGGAAAAGAAACTTGTTCAAGTTCTAAAAAATTGGCGGAATATTTTATTAAAAATGGAATTCAAAAAGTTGAATTTTTAGAGTATACTCCTGATAGTGGAACTATAACAACATCTCAAGGAAACGGATATTTTCAATTTGAAGTTGGACTAGCTAATAATACTAATAGTGGACGTGGAGGTATTTATACAAAAGATAAGCATGATTTATCAAATAACTCTTGGATCTATTTTGATATTGATGTTAAATACGATGGTTATCAAACAGGAGGTATTGAAGGAGATATAAGTAGTAATATTTGGTTTATGGGTGATGAAAAACGTCAGTATCTATTTGGTGTATACGAAAGTTCTGATAAAACAGTTTATCCTCGACGTACGTATGGAGCAAAAATAGATTTTCCATTAATTAATGATGCTTATATAACGTTAGGTAAAAACTCATCTACACATTATGCAACTACAAAGGTTTATAACATATGGTTCCAATTAACTAATTAAGTACACTTTGGTGTACTTTTTTTATTTATATTTTTATGGTAAAATATTTATATGGTGGTAAGTATGAAGAATTGTTTTCTTATTGTTAATTTTAATGATTATAAATCTACAAGACATTTGATTAATAATATTAAAGATTATAAATGTATAGAAGAAATAGTTGTTGTAGATAATTACTCTAGAGAAGACCAAATTGAGTTACTTACGACAATGAAAGAGAAAAATGTTACGGTTTTATTTAATGAATCTAATTTAGGCTATAGTGGCGCTATTAATGCTGGTGCAAAGTATTTGATAGATAAATATGATAAATGTAATATTATAGTTAGTAATTCTGATGTTGTAATTATGTCAGAAGAAGATATTGTTCATATGCTAAAATTACTTAATAAAAAGAACGTTGGTTTAGTAGGACCTCAAATACTTGAGAGATGGTATATCCTTAAAGGTAGAAAGGATGTTTCTATTAATCATGATATTTTATCGGTAACGCCACTTTTAAAAAATATAATTAATGGAGATAAACTTAATTATAATGATGATTATTATAATTCTAGTGAGAGTGAAGTTGATGTAATATCTACTTGCTTTTTTATGATTTCAAGTGATAATTTAAAGAAAATCAATTTTATGGATGAAAATGTATTCTTATACTATGAAGATTTTATTATGTGCAATAAAATAAAAAAATTAGGTTTATCAATAGTGATTTGTAATGATGTTAAAATAAAACATCTTTATTCTGTAAGTGTTGATAAGAATTTTAAGAATAAAAATAAGAAGAAAATGTTAAGAGATAGTATGATTTATTATCACTCAACTTATCACGATATGAATTTTATTCAAAAGAAATTGCTTAAATCTTTATCAGATTTAGATATTCTTTTAAGCAAAAAGAGGTAAGTATGAAAAAAGTTCTAACTATATTAGCAACAGATTTAGGTTATGACGGCTATACTAGAGAAATTGTAGCTTTAGCTTCATCGTTAGTTGACCTTTACGATATTCATTTTGTTTTAAAAGAGAAGTCTAACGAAAGTATTATAATGAATTCCAAAATAAAGGTAACAGTTAAAAATCCTAATATGTTAGAATGTCGAAAGTTTTATAAAGACATGTTTAAGAATAGTTCTTTAGTATTGGTAACATCTCATGAATTTAATAAATATGTAATAAGGTATGCTAAATGTAAAACTATATTATGGGAACATACTAAAAGAAGCCTTTCTAATTTAAAATATTTAGTTAAATATGATATTGTTGTGGTTCCAAATATGGAATTAAAAAAATATTATTTAGAATATAATAAAAATACAATTATTATAAATGATGGTATATTAATACCAGAAGATAGGGAAATTAGGAATGGTTTAAATATTATATTTGTTGGAAAACTTACTAAAGATAAAAAACTTGATGTTTTACTTGATATCTTTAAAAAAATTGTAAATATTATACCAACTAATTTAATAATCATTGGTTCAGGAAATGCACGAACTAGTTTTGAAGAAAAAGTAAAAAAAGAACATATTAAAAATGTCTACTTTAAAGGCCTTCTTACAAAAGAGGAAATTGAAAAAGAACTTTTATCTTCCGCTGTATATGTAAATATGAATGAGTTTGCTACTAATAATTTATCAATGTTAGAAGCTATGAGTTATGGGGTACCAATTATTTCTTTTGATAGGGAAGAAAGTTTGTTTCCTTTTATAGTAGATGATATTAATGGATTTTTAATAAAGAATCAGAACGAAAAAGTTATGTATGAGAAGATTAAAATGCTTTTAGAAAATCCTTATATGCTTGAATCATTTAGCTTATGCGCAAAAGAAAAATCTTTAGAGTTTGATATATACTCATTAAAAATTGAATGGTTAAAAATATTATAAAAAAAGAACTTACTAATACTTTGTGTATTCTTTAAGTTCTTTTTTTAACTTCTTTTCTTCACGTTTTTCGGCTTTTTCGAGTTTGGAATATGTGCCACTTTTACTAGCTGGAATAATGTATGGCTTGTTTAGTAAAGTTGCTTCAAGTTTATCCATATGAAATACAACATTGCTTTTTTCCTTTTCTGCTTCAACTTTATATGTTTTATTTTTCATAGTATCACCTTAAGTACATTATAACAAAGCAATTATCTTTTGTAAATTTGTTTACTTTTGATGTTATATATGCTACTATTTATTAGAATAGAATGGGTGATAGAGTGAAATGTCCTAGATGCGGTTTTGATGTTAATTTAGAAAATGGAGTATGTCCTAATTGTGGTGTCCAAGTAGTAAATATTCAAACTAGTGGGAATTCTCAATTTGCTTCCAATAATCCAAATACTAATAATTCTCAAGTTGTTTCCAATACTCCAAATACTAATAATATAAATGTTACTAATACTGATTCAATTAATTCAGAGTCAGTCATCAGTGTTAATGAAAATAATAATACTCCTGCAACTAATGAAGTAGATTTAAAAAAAGACTTAAGTAAGCTATATTATATTATTCTTGCATTTTCTGTTTTAATATTTTTAATATTAATGGGTTTTATTATTTTTAAACATTTTAATGGTAATAAAAAAGTTTTTAATACTTTAAATAGCACAACTACAAATAAAGTAGTGGAAACTACTTTGACTAAGAATAAAGGAATTTATACAAATATTATAACTCCAACAAATATAGGGAATATTACATATGGTGGACTTTTAGATAAAAGTAGTAATAAAGTAGTTGATGCTGATGTTGAAATAGTTAGATATTTAAGTGATGATGAAGTAAACAATTTTTTATCTACTAAAAATTATCCTTTAAACCCTGGATTTAAATATGCTGGTGTAGAGTATAAAGTAACTTTAAATGATTTTGACTATTTAAAAGGTACACCAATTAATCCAACTATGAAAGTATATTTATTTGATACTCTATATAAAAATAATTTCTTTTTAGTAAATGAAAACTATTACACTATTACACCTATTAATGGAGAAGGCTACGAAATTAAAAATGGTGAATCGGAGAACATGATAGTTGTATATCAAGTTCCTATTGATCAAAATTATTATATATGTTTTGGTGAAAATTTTTCTAGTTTAGGATGTTTTATAAATTAATTAAATAAACATAAAAATCTTTACTAAAAAATTGATTTGTGTTATATTGAACTTAGAATAAGGAGTGTGTTTGATTATGGTTAAATCAAATAAAAAAGGTTTTACATTAGTTGAACTTTTGGTAACAATTGTCTTACTTGGAATCATAGGCGGAATTGTTATTTATAATATGACTAATATATCTCACGTTACTAAAGAAAGTGATTATGATAGGTTTATTGCTGAAGTTAAATCTGCTGCTAGTTCTTATGCTGATTTAAATCCTGAAGCATTTAATGAGTTATATGTAAGTAGAGCTTATATGTACATTAAATTAGATGATTTGGTAAAAAAAGGACTTTTAGATGAAAATAGGGAAAATCCTTTTACAAAAGAGAAAATTGATTTAAATGAATTAGTTAAAGCCAGTTTAGATACTACTAATGGTGCTGTTACTTTTGAATATCCTCTTACAGATACTCAATCAGAACAAACATTAGTTGCTATGAGTGACTTTGTTGTATGGGGTGAACCATATGATTGTATGAGAGGATTAGGTAGTTACGAACTTTCTTTAAGTGATGAAGATGGTAACTTAATAGATCTTAATGGTGTAGATGCAAATGGTGTAAAAAATATTGATAAGTATAATTTTACTTGTACTTTACCAGACTCATTTGAAAAGTACACTAATCCTACTACTGGTGCCGTAGGTATGCGTACTACTAATGCTGGTAATTATGAAGTTAAATATAACTGGATTACTGAAAGTGGAACAAAGAAAGAAGCTACACGTATTCTAAGAGTTCTTGCAAAAGTTACACCATCATTTAAGATGAATGTAAGTGATTATGATTTTTCTAATGATTCATTTATTAAATGTTCAAATTGTGATACAGAAAACTTTTATCAAACAAGTATGAATAGTGATGGTACTTGGAATGTTTTAAAATATCAACCTTTAATTGAAGGTGCTGATCCCACTACAACAGAATTTAAAATAACTAAGAGAAAAAATGACCCAACTCTTGGTGGATGGGAAAATGTTACTTCTGGATTTGTTAAAGAATTTGCAGAATCACAAGCTGATGATGGAGATAAGACTTATAGATTAGATGTTATTGTTCATGGACATTATGATAATACTTATCAATATGATGCATTTGGTGAAGGAAGATTTAAGTCTGAATTAATTGTTCCAGAGCCATATATTTCATCTACTCGTGGTACTTTGTGGTCAACTGATAATGTATATCAAATCAACAGTGATGCAACAGGAAAACAATCACCTGTTGGAATTGAAAGATATGAATATAAATTAACTAATGACACAACTGTTAATAAAAGAATTGATATGGTTAATTCAAATTTATTTACAAAGACAACAACTATTACTAATAAAGATGTTTCGTTAATTGGTAATTCAAGTTGTTCTGATTCTGCTTTGGAATATAGATATATCTATTTTAGAGCAATTAATAAAGATGGATATGCTGGTAAATGGACACGTTATGATACAAGGTTAACCAATAAACTTAATAATATTATTGAGCAAAGTTCAGAAGGATGTACTAATGCTTCCACTTGTTGTTTAAGAAGCGGAAATTCATGTTACTTCCAAAATAAAGTTATTTATGTTAGATTTAAAGGACAATTATTTGTAGTTCTTGAAAAGTATAGAGATAATTCTATGTTACTTACTTTAAATGGAAATACTGGCATAAGAGTTTCTCCTTTATCATTAAGAAATGGATATGCTTCTCAAAAGACTTGTGATGGAACGTTCTATAAATATTATACATACTATGTTGCTAATGATGCTATTTTGAGTGAAGCTAGACGTTGGGCTAATGCTACATTTGCAGGAACTAATAAACTATTAACTCCAGCAATTCCAGGATATGGATCATATACAGCCTATACTTATACTTCTTCATTACTTAGAAAGTATAGAAATGCTGCTTATGCAAGTCCAGATTATTGGTTATTAGATCAAGGAAGTGAGTCATTTACTGTATATCTAGACCAACCACATAAACATGGTAATGAATCTACTACAGCAACTAACGCATATTTCTATTATGCAAATGGACTATCTGCTTATAGACAATATGGTGGACAAACATCTTATGTTAAACCTATTATTAGAGCAACTAACTTAAATGTTTGCTCAGGTAATGGAACAAGCAGTAATCCTTATGTTATAGCTGGATAAAAGGGGATGTGTTTATATGAAGAATAAAAAATTAAATAAAAAGCAAAAGGTAGGAGTTATTACTCTTGCCTTTGTGTTAATTATCGCTATTACCATTATTGTCATGATGGGGGCAAAGAACTTGCTTAAGGGTTCTAAACCAACTGATGAACCAATAAATGAAAATTTCTCTTTTCTTGTAGATGAGAGTTCATCTTTATTAGATGATTATGACATTTTTGGTGATCAAGATGATATTACTAAGTCAATATTAGATATTTATAAGAAGGGAAAGTATGACTATAAAAATCCATATGTTGTTGTTAATCCTTACTTAATTAGTCCTCAAACAGCTTTAATGTTATTTAAAACTGACAAAAAAGAAAAAGTGACTATTACTATTAAAGGAAAACATAATGATGATATAGTTAAAGAGTTTGAAGCTTCTAAAGATCACTATATTCCTTTATATGGTTTATATGGCAATTATGAAAATACCGTCTTAATTAAAACTGAAAGTGGAAAAGAAAGTGAAATTAAAGTTAAAATAGAAGGTAGCACAACTCATGGTGATATTGAGGTTATAAGTAATAATATTGGAAATTCTAATGGAGAATTCTATTTTGGAACTACCGCTATTGGAACTGCTTCTTTAGGTATTGATAATTATGGAGAAGTTAGATGGTTCTTAAGTGAAGACTATTCTAAGGGAATGGTAATGTTACAAAATGGACATTTACTATTAAGTGATATTACTAAAGGACCTAATGCTGTTTCCACTGGTGGAGTAATAGAAGTTGATATGTTAGGATATATTCATAATCAATACGAAATTGAGGGTGGATACCATCATGATGCTTTTGAAAAGAAAGATGGAAATCTTTTAATTACTAGTGGAGATATTAATTCTAACTTTTTCTGTGATGTTATATATGAAATAGATAGAAAAACTGGACAAGTATTAAAATCATTTAAATTTACAGATATTGTAAAAAATATTGATCCATCAGTAATAGCTGATGAGGAAATTACTTGGGGATTTATAAATTCTGTTTTCTTAGATGAAGAACGTAATGAATTACTAGTTTCAATGAGAAATCGTAATTCTATTATGGCTGTTGATTATAATACTCAGGAGATTAAATGGATATTAGGAGAAAGTAAGTACTGGTCTTCTAAGTTTAATAAATATTTAATTAAAGGTACTGGAGATTTTAAATATCCAGCTGGTCAACATTCAGTTATTGTTTTAGATGATGGAAGAGTTTCATTATTTAATAATGGATATAATTCATATCGTGAAAGTGAAAATCCTTGTTCTAGATTAAAAGGATTAGAAAGTTATGGTATGATTTATAATATTGATAGAAACTCTTTAACAGCTACTGTTGATTATAAATTTGGTGGAGAAAAATATTTCTCATATGCTTTAAGTAGTTTTAACTATACAAAAGATAATCATAAAGTATTTAATTCAGGCTGGCATTTTAGAGATTTAAGCGAATATGATAATCCTGCTTGTACTCAATTTACTAATGATAAGTATGATTCTTATATTGTTGAATTAGATGAGAATGACAATATTCTTGCTGAAATTAAAATAAATGAATCTAAATTTGAACTAATTAAAGCTCCTATATATAACTTAGAAGCTGTAAGTATTAGCCATGAAGTAAAGAATGTCTTAAGTAATTATTTTTTTGATAAAGATGCATCTTATAAATCTAATTTATCTTCAGTAGAATTTGAAAAACTTACTGAAAGTGAAGCTTTGGCATATAAAGAAAATATTAGTACACCAATTGATTTCTTTATTCTAAATGGAAGAATGACTTTTAATGGCCTTCTATTAGATGATAGTGAGTTAAAAGTTACATTAATTTCTCCAAAAGGAATAGCTTATAGGTATATGGTTAAAGAGAAGGGTAAAGATTCTTACAATGTTATTGATTTAACTAAGTTACCTAAGGGACGTTATTATATTTATGTTAATTTAGATGATTATATATATAATACTCGTCAACATGTTGAAATATAGAAGACTTGTGTGTCTTCTTTTTTGTTGTTATTTTACACTTAATGCTTTATAATAAATTGACGAGGTATGTTTATGGAGAATTTTAGAAATTTTAATAAAAATATTTTTAAGAACGCGATGAAAGAAAATCTTAATTTTAAAGAAATAGAAGATGATTCATCTAATAATCTCCCTAAGGGTGTAAATGAAGAAGAATTGGCTCAATTAAGAAGTGTAGCTATTGATCAATTTAAGACTAATAAAATTGCTTACAAAAGATTAAAAAATATAAATCGCTTAAAGTTCTTTTTTAATTATTTTGTTCCACTTGCAACACTTGCAGTTAGTAGTGGTTTTATTTTAAAGACTAGTAGAGATGAGAAAATTGTTCCACTTTATAATATTGAACAAACTATGATATCTGATGATAAGATGGTTCAAATTATTGATGAAGAGAACTATGCAGTTACTGATTTTGAACCATTTGATGAAAATGAAGAATTCATCAAATGTAGTAGTACTAATACGGCTATTCAATATCAAGTAAAGAATGGTACTCATAGTGTTATAGTTACTATTGATGTAGATAGTGAGGGAAAGATGTCGATAGGGGAAGCTCTTTCTGGTAATTTTTATGATCGTAATGCTGATGTTTTTAAAGGTGTAACAACAAGTGATATTGAAACTAAATATCAAGAAGTAGTTGATGATATAGGAGATTTTATTCAAGAATCTAATCTTGGAAGTCCTTATAAAGGTGAAATTAAAGACCTTCTTGAACAAGAAAGAACTGTTGTTATTACTACTGTAGTTGAATATATTGAAAATGGTAATATTCATGTTATTGAACCAGTTAGCTCAAATAATAGTGATATTGCATTTTATGAAGCTTTAGATGTTATTGGTATAGTTATCGCGATGATTATTCTAAATGCCATTGGGCTAGGTAAAACTTTTACTCTTGACTCTAATTTAAATGGTGAGTTAGAACTATCTAGTAGAAAATACCCACTTATTCCATTTAAAACACTTAAGAATCAAAAAACATTATGTTTGAGAGCTGAAGGGAATAGACGTAGAAGAGTAAAAGAATTAGCAAGTAGATATTTAACAGAGGATTCACAAAAATATTTTGACATTTAAAAAGTCACTTAATTAGTGACTTTTTTTATAAATTATTATCAACCCAATCGGAAGCTTTCTTTAAACTTCTTTTAATAGTATCTTTAACTTTTTCTTTACTACCTTCATATACTTCTTTTGCTTTATCTTTATTGTCGTTATAAAATTCGATAGCTTTATCTGTTGCAAGTTCACCAGCACCCTTTAAAGTATAACCGACACTTTCTACTTTTTCTGCAATTTTATCCATTATAGTAGTTGTTTCTATTACTAATACATTTCTTTCTGTATCAATGTGTGAACTCATTCCATTTTTAGCAAGTAGGAATCCTACTATTTTTTTATCTAGTTCTTCTTTTGCTCCTAAATATGATGGTTCATCAAACATAAATTTACCATTTTTAATTGATGATAATTGCATTTCAATCGTGATACTTTCATTTGCTTCCTCTTCATCCATAGATTCTTTTTCAGTATTTCTTTCGGATATAGCAAGAAATACTTTAGTGTTAACAGCTTTTAAGAAGTTTGTATAATTTCCTCCATAATATGCTGCATATTCTTCAGCACTTAAATCTTTTACATCAGCAACTTCTTGTGAGTAATCAATTACTGTGTTTTTCATTTCGTTAAGTTTATCTTTTAGTTTCATTTTAAAACCCTCCATATAGTAAATATTTTTCTTTCCTTTATAATAATCATAAAAATAGTTTAAGTCAAGAATTTATGCAAAATAAAAAACTCATAAATGAGTTTATTTATAAAATGGCGGAGCAGGAGGGATTTGAACCCTCGCGCCAGTTACCCGACCTACTCCCTTAGCAGGGGAGCCTCTTCAGCCTCTTGAGTACTACTCCAAGCCCGATATATAAATTATACAGAACTTACGTTTTTATGTCAATGAAAAAAGGTTAGATTTCTTCAATTTCTAGCCTTTTTACATCTTTATAATATAACTTAATAATTTCATCTCTGAATTCTTGATTCATTTCTGAACCACTAGCTTTTTGATGACCACCGCCACCTACTAATTCAGCAAATTCATTACATTTAACATCGTCGTGCACTGTGCGATAACTAATTCTTTCACAAGAATTAATTATTACGATTAAATCCAAATCTAAATTGTTTTTTGATAAGTAATTACCAAGTTCGCTTCTATGATTTTCTGCAAATACTAAACCGACTTTATATCCGTTTATAACATATCTTTGCATTTTTCCTTCTTTGAATTTTAAATAACGATCTAATTCGTCTTTTTGAATTTTTACGTATCTTTTTTCAAATGCAGTTAGTTCGAACTTTTCTTTATCTTTAACAAGTCTTTTTGTAAGTGATTTTATAAATTCGCGTTTTCCATGTATAAAGGGAAGGGACCCAACATTTTTAGCAAACTCAGCATCAGTAAAATCCCATGTATCACATTGTCTTACTATTTCAACGTAGTCTTTAATTAATGGGGTATCTAAGTTTTTATATTGAGTCTTTAAATAGTTATAGAATAATTCAGTTCCGCAGGTTAGATGTCCAAACTCTTTAACTTTAACTGTTGCAAATTTGTATTTATTTGCATAAAGGTGTGTCTCGTGGTGATCAAATACTAAAACATTTTTTAATTCATCAAGAGTCTCATAATATTTTTCTGGTATGGTTAAATCAACGATATAGATATTTTTATATATTGTTGTATCTGTACTTAATAATTCATCAAAAGTAGCTTCTACCTCATTTATATCAATTGATTTAAATTCAAATGGTTCTTTTGTTAAATTCATGAGTATTATTGGTGATATTCCATCTAAATCTGTATGTGTTATAAGTAAACTTTTCATTAATTGTATACCTCTGTTTTAATAGTTTCAATAAAGTTATTCATCATTTGTTCATAATCATATCCGTCTTTGTATTCTTCATCACTTAAATTAATCATTGATTGAACACTGGCGACAACAGCGCCATCTGCTTCAAGACTTTTAACATTTGCACTTTCTTCATCAGTATTAAGAATAAATACATAAGAGTTTAGCTTATTTCTTACATTATTTTTGGCATCATTTAATTCCTTTGCATCTAGTAGGTCATTATCTTCAACGGATAATACAATAAATCCATACTTTTCTAAAAATTTAAATACATCGTTTCCAGCAATTATAGTTGGATTTGAAGAACTTTCTGCAATAACTTTAAGTTCAGCATCAAATGATGAAATAATTAATTTTAATTTATCATAGTTCTCAATAATTTCTTGTTTAAGTAGAGTAGAAGAAGTATATTCAAGCAGTTCATTTTTTATGTTTTGAGCAAGCATTAAATAGTTTGATGGACATAGCCATAATTCTTCTTCATCTCTTTTTATAGTTAATCCTTTTGATACATCAATTACTTTTAATCTTTTGTTTTTATTTATAAAAGAAGCTGCAATATTTTTTTCTTTTGTTTCTCCATTATAAATTAACATATCAGCACTAGCATATTCTTTTATTTGTTTATCAGTTAAGCTGTGTTCACGAACATTTATTCCTTTTGGATATATTGAATTGATTTCTGAATTATAACCATAAATATATTTAGTTAAATATTCGATTGGGTAAGTTGTAGTATAAATTGTTATATCATCAAGATTATCTCTTTTAAAGCATCCTGATAGGAAGCTAAGAGTAATTAAAGCAATTATTATTAGTTTAAATTTTTTCATAAATTTCCATCCTTATCTATTTCAAATATACCAAAATATATACTTTTTGTAAATTAGAACTAGATTAAAGATGAAGTTTTATGTATAATAATATAAGGTGAAACATATGGAATTTCTTACAAAACTTGGAATAAGTGTTAAAAACGAACAATTACTTATGACAGCTCTTACACATTCTTCATATGCAAATGAAGAAAATGTTGATAGCTATGAAAGACTTGAATTTTTAGGAGATGCAGTTTTAGAGCTTGCAACTAGTGAATATTTTTATTTGCATTCTAGTTTAAAAGAAGGAGATATGTCTAAAGTTAGAGCTAGTTATGTTTGTGAGAGTGCTTTATTTGAATATAGTAATAAAATTGGTTTAACAGAAAACATTAGAACTGGTAATGGGGTAGATAAACATACTCCTTCAATTGTGGCAGATTGTTTTGAAAGTGTGCTTGCAGTAATATTTTTAGAACATGGCTTTTCTGTTGCTAAAAAGTACGCTCTTGATATAATTGTGCCTTATATAAAAGATGAAGTTGTTTTTATTCATGATAATAAGTCTTACTTACAAGAGATGGTTCAAATGGAAAAGAAAACTTTGGAATATGTTGTTGTATCAGAAACAGGTCCTGCTCATGATAAAACTTTTACTGTGGATGTTATAGTTGATGGAATAAAGTTTGGGACAGGCGTTGGTAAATCTAAAAAGGAAGCAGAACAAAATGCTGCTCGCGATGCAATTAGTAAAATAGCTTAAGGATGTGAGACAATGAAATTATTAAGTATAAAAGCTCATGGTTTTAAATCTTTTGCTGAGAAAATTGAAATAATGGTAGGAGATGGAATAACTGGTATTGTTGGGCCAAATGGGTCTGGTAAATCAAATGTTGTTGATGCTGTTAAATGGGTTTTAGGTGAATCTAGTTTAAAAGAAATAAGAGGCGGGGAACAATCTAGTGATGTTATTTTTGCTGGATCTTCTTCAAGAGCTCCTTTAACTCGTGCTTGGGTTTCTTTAACATTTGATAATCATGATCATTATTTAGCAACTGAATTTGAAGAAGTTGAGATAAAAAGAGAAGTTTATAAAACTGGTGAAAATCAATATTACATTAATAACACTAAAGTTAGAAAAAAAGATATAACTGACCTTTTTTTAGATAGTGGTGCTAATGCTGATTCTTTTTCCATAATATCTCAAGGTAAAATAATGGAAATATTAAAAGGAAAACCTCAAGATAGAAGACTTATTATAGAAGAAGCATCTGGAGTATTAAAATATAAAAAGAGAAAAGAAGAGACAATGCGCAAGCTTGATAATACTAATGATAATTTAGAAAAAGTTGATTTAGTTATAAGTGAGTTAGAAGAAATGCATGAACCTTTAAAAAAACAAGCAGAAGATGCTAAAAAATATTTAGAACTTAAAGGTGAACTTGAAAGTATTGAAGTATCTTTAATTGCAAGTGATATTAAAAATATAAATACAGAATATTCTAAGTCAAAGACTAAAGCAAGTGAATTAAAGGAAGAACTTTTGAATTTTGAAAGTTCTGAGTCAACTGATACTAGCAAACTTGAAAATTTAAAACTAGAAAACATTAAATTAGATGAAGAATTAAATAGATTAAATGAAGAATTGATTAAAGTTAATGAATCTATTTCGGAAACTCAAACTCGTAAACAAGTAATTATGGAAAGAAAGAAATATGAAGCAAGTGATGCCAAGCTTGAAAGTAATATTTTAATCCTTAAAGAAAGAGAAGTTGAATTACGAAAAGAGATTAGTTCTTTAGAAAATAAGATTAAAGAATTAAGTGATGATGCAGAAAAGAAAAGTACTTCTTTAGATAAAGCAAGAGAAGAATATAGATTACTTGCTTTAAGAAAGGAAACTTTAACTTCTGAACTATCTAGTAAATCAATGAATTTAATTAATACTAAAAATAGAATAGAAGTTTTAAAAGATAATATTGAAAATGACACTAAACTTCCATACGCCGTTAAAAGTGTAATAAATAATCCAAGATTATCGGGAATACATGATGTATTAGTTAAATTAATTGATACTGAAGAAAAGTATGCTAAAGCCTTAGAAATTGCCCTTGGAGCCAATGCTAACGTGATTGTTGTTGATGATGAAGAAAAAGCCAAAGAAGCAATTAATTATCTAAGGGATAATAAATTAGGACGTGCAACATTCTTTCCAATAAGTGTTATTAAAGGTAGAAGTGTAAGTAGTGATGATTTAACTATATGTAAAGAAATTCCCGGATTTATAGATGTTGCTTCTAATCTTGTTAAATATAATCCACTTTATGATGCAATTATTAAAAATCAATTGGGAAATACTTTAATTGTTGATAATATTGATACCATGAATAAACTAGGTAAAAAACTTAATTATAGATATCGTATAATTACACTTGATGGTGAATTATTACATACAGGTGGTGCCATGAGTGGTGGTATGAATAAAGCAAGTAATGGTGTAATTAATTTAAAGTTTGAGCTTGAATCATTAATTAAAACAAGTGATGCTTTAACTAATGAAGTTAAACTTGTAGAAGAACATATTAATAAAATAGATAATGATTTAAAAATAGAGGAAGAAAAAGTATTTAATATCCAAGGTGAAAGTGTTAAAGTAAATGAGATTATTGAAAATAGACAAAATGAAAAGAAAGCCAAGGAAGACGCTTTAGAGGCTTGCTTACTTGAACTTAAAGGAACTGACAATGTTTTAAATAATCGAACTGATAAAGAACTTGATGAAGTGTTAGCTTTATATTTACAATATACAACTAAGAAAGATGAAATAAATACTAAATTAAATTCAATTAAGTCAGATAAAAATGATTTGGTTAATAATATTAATGAATTAGAATCAATTAATCGTAAGAATAATTCAGAATACAATAAACGTCAAAATGAATTAAGAGATATTGAAGTAAATATTGGTAAAATGGATGTTAAACTTGACAATTTGCTTAACAAATTAAGTGAAGAGTATCAAATGACTTATGAAAAAGCTATTAGTGAGTATTCATTAGATATGGATGAAGTTGCTGCAAGAAGTAAGGTTAATCATTTAAGACGTGATATACGTGATTTAGGAGATGTTAATGTTGGCTCAATTCAAGAGTTTGAAAGAGTTGATGCTAGATACACTTTCTTAGTGGCTCAAAGAGCTGATTTAAAAAGTGCGATTGATAATTTACTTGAAATAATAACTGATTTAGACAATACAATGAAAACGCGTTTTGAAGAAACTTTTAATAAAGTTAATGAAGAGTTTGGAAAAGTGTTTAAAAAATTATTTAGAGGCGGTAAAGCTGAGCTAATACTTACTGATAAAGAAGATATGCTAACTACAGGAGTAGATATTCTTGCTTTACCTCCAGGAAAGAATTTAAAAAGTATAAATACACTTTCTGGTGGAGAAATGACTTTAACTGCTATAGCGCTTTTATTTAGTATCTTAAATATTAGAACTGTTCCTTTTTGCATTTTAGATGAAGTTGAAGCAGCTTTAGATGAAGCTAATGTTGATCAATTTGGTACATATTTACAAGAATATGAAAAAACAAGTCAATTTATTGTTATAACACATAAAAAAAGGACAATGGAATACGCTAATACTTTATATGGTATTACAATGCAAGAGTCTGGTGTATCAAAACTTGTCAGTGTTAAACTTGAAAATCTGTAAGGTTTACAAAAAAGTGTATACATTTGTAAAAATGTTTGATAAAATTTATCTATATAGTAGGAATATGTTTCAAACTTGACGAAATAACCTTTTTTTGGTAATATATGTCTCGTTTGAAAGAATAACGTGGGAGGAATGAATTTATGAACGAAAATAGCGCAATTTTTGCAATTAATGCTGCTGCTGGTCGTTTCTGTGACCTATATAAAGGTCTTGGAACTTCACTTGATAAAATAGGTGGAGATATTTCCAATTTACAAACTTTAGTTGATGAAAAATCTCAAAAGTATAATGTTAGTGGAAAAGTAAAAGATTTCTTTAATGATGATAATATTACTATAGAATCATATTATGAATCATTATCGGATTCTTTAAAGTTTAAAGATGAAAAAGGTAATATAGTATCTGTTGATATGCTTACTGATTCTGAAAGACAATCTTTAGAATCTCAAGTTAAGCAATTAAATGCTGAACAAGGGGATGCTAAATTAGAAATAGTTACTATGAAAGCTCAAATTGATAAATTATCTATGCAATTTGAAAGAGAAATTAATAAAGCTAAAAATCAACTTAAAGTAGCTAAAGCTAATTTTGATAACGAAAAAGATTATTTAAAAACTCAAAAGAGAATGTTAGATACTCAAATTGATAATATTGAATATGAAATAAAGAGAATGGGTTACCAAGCTCAAACTAATGGTAATGGTCAATATGTTACTAATGCAATAAGTGAATATCGTAAACAAATAGCAACAATTAATGTACAAAAACTTGTAATTAATTGTTCTGAAAAAGTTGCTGATCTTTATAATATAGTATTTAATGATATATTTAAATTTGTTGAACCAAATATGCATGAAAATGTTAAATTTGTTGATTTAGATAACCTTTATAATGATGAGTTATCTATTGCTGATAAAATTAAAAGTTTAATGGACAGCTTTAAAGTATTTAAAGATAACTATAGTGCTGAACTTGATAAGATTGATGCAATTGAACTTGCAATTTCTGAATTTAAGCAACACTATGAAGGGGTCGCAAATGCTAATGAATTTATTACAAAAGCAACTGAGACTACTAAAAAACTTAGAAATACTATTAAGTCTATTGAGGATAGTAAAGAAATAGACAAAGCACATGTTGATAAGTATGGACGTGTTGAAGGACAAGACATTAATAACGGACCACAAAATAACAATCCAGAAAACAATGAACAACAAAATAATGGTCCAGAAAATAATACTCCAGAAAATAATACTCCAGAGAATAATACACAACAAAATAATATAGGTGAAAATACACCACAAAATAATACACCAGAGAATAATGGACAACAAAATAATACAGGTGAAAATACACCACAAAATAATACACCAGAGAATAATGGACAACAAAATAACAATCCGGGTGAAAATACACCAGAAAACAATACTCAAGAAAATAATGAAGTACAAGGAAATAATTTAGGTAATAGCGGTTTGCAACCAACAAGTGGTGTATCTAATGATGTTGCCAATGTTATGAAAGCTGCAAAACGTGTAAGAAGTGCTAGAAGAATGAGAACAATGAAGGTATCTCTTGCTACAGGATGTGTTGCATTAGCTGCTGCTGGACTTGCATTAGTTCCTCCATTAGCTCCAATATCAGCTGCTTTATTTAGCGGAGCTACTGTTTTAGGCGCTGGATCAATTGCATTTGCTGCTGGTAGGGAATTATTATATGATTTACCTGCAATTGCAAGATATAATTCAACATCATTTAAGCTAAATCGTATAGCTCATAATGTTACAAGACAATTTAATAAAAATAATAAGAAGAGTGGAATTAAGTTCAAGATTAGAACGGTTCCTGAAACTGGTGAAGTTAGATTCGCTATAGTTAAAAATGGTGTAGATGTTGGATTAATTGATTCTAGATCTACTGGTATGGCTATAGGTGATGATTATTCATTAAATCAAGCTGAACTTCAAAGTGTTGTTGATATGTTCCAAGAACAACTTGATAAGAAATTTAAAAACTTTAATGGTGAAAAACGTGGAGACTATCAAGAAAAATATAATTTACCAAGAATAACAGTTGATAATTTACCAGTACTATATACTCAATTTGGAGGATATAATTTCAATATTGAATCTGAACAATTTGGTATGATGGATACAGTAAAACTTAAAAAAGCTAAAAAGAATGGAAAAGGTATTAAAAATTTATTCAGCAAGTTTAGAAGAAATAAAGAAGAAAATGTAGAAGAAGATAATCTTCCTCCAATTAATCCTACTCAAGATGATGCTTTAAATGAATTAACTCAAAAAAATGGTAACTTTGGTGATGGAACATCTTCTGGTGCACCTGTAAGTGATGATGAAATAGATAATTTATCAGGTGACCTTAACATAGATAATAATCCTGATGATGGATTAAATAAAGATAATGTTCAACAAAGTGATGAATTAAATGATGCTCTTTTAGCTCAATATTATAATAAATATCAACAACAATTTGGACTAGATGATATTGAAATGTTAGCATTGGAATCTGATTTAAGTGGTTTAACTGATGATCAAATAGCTAATTTAGATTCTCTAGTAGCTAATACTACAGATAAAAACGTATTATTTAATAGTATAGATCAAATTAAAAATCCAGTAGTTAATGATGGACTAGGATTATAGGAAAGGATGCAAGAATATGATAGAGGTTGGAAATATTGTTACACTAGAAAATAATGTTGAATATTTAATTCTTGAAGAATTAACTCACGAAGATAATAAAAAATATGTTTATACAGTTAGAACATTAGAAGATGAAACTCCTACGGATGAATTTATTATCTATGAAGTAATGAAGGTTAATGATGATGAATATCTTAAAGATATTGATAACAAAGAATTATATGATGAGTTAATCGAAGAGTTTAAAGATATTGTTGCAGATAAGATCCTTAACGGAGACTTAGATGAATTAGAAGCATTAGCTGATGAAGAAGAAGCAGCTTAATGCTTCTTTTTTATGTATAAATTTGTTTTTTTGGTAAATACTATGACTGAGGAGATAAAAATGAAAAAGATATTTGTTTTATTATTTATGGTGTTACTATTATCTGGATGTGCGTTACTAGGAAATAAACCAAAAGATGCTGTTTCAAGATTTTTAAATAATTATAAGAATAATTCGGAAAGTGTATCAAAAGAGTTAGATGAGTATTTAGCGAGTGAGGATTTAAATGAGGATACTTTAAAAGATTATAAAGAACTTTACTTAAAACAATATAGCAATTTAAAGTATGATATTAAAAGTGAAAAAATTGAAGGAGATAAGGCTTTAGTTGAGACTCAAATTACTGTTTATGATTATTATAAATCTGATAAGCTAGCTGGAGATTATTTTACTGCTAATCAAGCTGATTTTGTAAATGATGACGGAGATGTTGATTTTTCTAAATACTTTGCTTATAAAATAAAGAAAATGCTTGATACGACTGATACAGTTGATTATACACTAACACTTAATCTTTTAAAGAAAGATGGCAAGTGGGAAGTAGAACCTTTAACGCATGAAGAACTTTCTAAATTACATGGTACTTATGAATATTAGGATTCTAATATTCTTTTTTTTACATATTATTAGCAAATAGTATTGACAAGTGCTAATGATAATAATATAATTAATTTAGCACTGAGAAAATAGATGTGCCAGAGGTGAGTTATGGGAGATAGACAAAAAGAGTTACTCAAAATAATTGTTGAAACCTATATTCAAACATTTAAACCAGTTGGATCAAAATCACTAGTAGATCACTTTAAAGTATCTTCGGCAACGATACGTAATGATATGGCTTTGTTAGAAGATTTAAATCTACTAGAAAAAGAACACTTATCAAGTGGTAGAATTCCTTCTGAAGCTGGATATAGATATTATGTCGATAATTTAATGGAACCAAAAGATATTACAGGTGAAGATGTATTAAAATTACAAACTATTTTAAATAATACTAATTTAGTTGTAAGTGATGCTATTCAAAAATGTATGGAAATAATAAGCGATATAACACATTATACGAGTGTTATTATTGGTCCTGGAGCTGACTTTTCTACTTTAAAGCAAATAAGTATTATACCTTTAGATGAGGATGAAGATTCAGGAGATAGAAGAGTTGTTGCAGTACTTGTAACAAATCAAGGAATAGTTGAAAATAAACAAGTAAATATAAACCGTGATATCAATCTAATGGAGTTAATTAAAACTTCTGAAATAATTAATAAAGCGCTAGTTGGAACTCCACTTTCTAAGATTTCAGAAAGACTTGAACTAGAAATTAAACCAAAGATTAAAGACGTAATTAACAGATATGAAGAAGTATGCAATTTCTTCTCATCGGCTTTTAGAGATTTTACAATTGATAATTCTGATGTTGTATTTGGTGGAAAAACGAATATTCTTGATTATAAAGAATATGATACACCAGATAAGGTTAAAGATATGATTGCTAAACTGGAAAATATTGAATTAGTCAAAAATATTCAAACAAGTGATTCGAATATTAATGTTTATATAGGTGAAGAAACTGAATTTGACCCAGATGTTACAATAATTAAAACTCACTATAAGGTTGGAAATGACGAAGGAACACTTGCTATCATTGGTCCAAAGAGAATGGAATATGATAAAGTATTTACTCTTCTAAATTTCTTAAAATCTTATATAGAAAAATAGAAAAGAGGTAATTCCTTGAACATAGAAGAAGAAAATGTAAAAAGTGAGCTAGAAAAAGCTCAAGAAACAAATGAAAATAAAAATAAGCCCGAAAAAAAGAAAAATAAGAAAAAGGGCGATGAAGAAATTCTTAAACTAACTGAAGAATTAGGAAAAGAAAAAGAAAAAGCAATGCGTATCCAAGCAGAAATGATGAACTTCCGAAAAAGAAAAGAAGAAGAAGTTCAAAATATGCATAAGTATGCTAATGAAGATATATTAAAAAAGTTAGTTAATATTATTGATAATTTTGAAAGAGCCTTGAATATGAAAAATGATGATAATCAAGAATTCTTAAAAGGATTTGAAATGATATATACTAATATATTAAATATCTTAAATGAAAATGGTGTAGTTGAAATTGATTGTTTGAATAAACCATTTGATCCAGCTTTCCATCAAGCTGTACTTACAGAAGCACGTGAAGGTGTAGAAGCTGGAATTGTAATAGAAGTCTTACAAAAAGGCTATATGTATAAAGATAAAGTATTAAGAACTACAATGGTTAAGGTATCAGAGTAGTTATATAGAAAGAGGAGATTTTATGGGAAAAATAATTGGTATAGATTTAGGTACAACAAATAGTTGTTGTGCAGTATTAGAAGGAGGAGTTCCTACAGTAATAGCTAATGCTGAAGGAGATAGAACTACTCCATCAGTTGTTGCATTTACTAAAAAAGGAGAAGAACTAGTTGGTGCTTTAGCTAAAAGACAAGCCGTAACTAATGCTGAAAAAACAATCTCATCTATTAAAAGAGATATGGGTACTGATAAAAAGAGAAATATTGATGGTAAAAAGTATTCTCCAGAAGAAATAAGTGCTAAAATTTTAGCTAAAATAAAAAAAGATGCAGAGAGTTATTTAGGAGAACCTGTTACTCATGCAGTTATAACTGTTCCAGCATACTTTAATGATGCTGAAAGACAAGCAACAAAAAATGCTGGTAAAATTGCTGGACTTGAAGTTGATAGAATTGTTAATGAACCTACTGCAGCTGCTTTAGCATATGGCTTAGATAAACAAGATAAATTACAAACTATCTTAGTATATGACTTAGGTGGTGGAACATTCGATGTATCTATCCTTGAACTAGGTGATGGTGTATACGAAGTTAAATCTACAAGTGGTAATAATAGATTAGGTGGAGACGATTTTGATAAACGTGTAATGGATTACATAGTTGATGAAATTGAGAAAGAAACAAAAGCTGATGTTAAAGATGATCAAATGGCAATGCAACGTATTAAAGACGAAGCAGAAAAAGCTAAGAAAGATTTATCAAACTCAACTACAACAACTATTTCACTTCCATTTATTGCACAAGTTGATGGAACTCCAGTTAACTTTGAAATGGATTTAACTAGAGCTAAATTTGAAAGTTTAAATAAAGATTTATTTGATTCAACATTAGATTCAGTTAAGAAAGCATTAAGCGATGCTAAGTTAAAAGCAAGTGATATCGATCAAGTAGTATTGGTTGGTGGATCTACTCGTATTCCTTATATTCAAGATTTAGTTAAAAAGGAACTTGGCAAAGAACCTAATAAGAGTGTTAACCCAGATGAAGTTGTTGCTATGGGTGCTGCTATCCAAGGTGGAGTTTTAACTGGTGAAGTTGAAGACTTAGTACTTTTGGACGTTACACCATTATCACTTGGTCTTGAAACTCTAGGAGATGTTATGACAGTATTAATTCCTAGAAATACAACTATTCCAACAAGTAAGAGTCAAGTATTCTCAACTGCTGTTGATAACCAACCTGCTGTTGATATCCATGTATTACAAGGTGAAAGACCTATGGCAGCTGATAATAAGACTTTAGGAAGATTCCAATTATCTGATATACCTCCAGCAAGAAGAGGGGTTCCACAAATTGAAGTTACATTTGATATCGATGCTAATGGTATCGTTAATGTAAAGGCTAAAGATTTAGGAACTAATAAAGAACAAAAAATTACAATTACTTCAAGTACTAACCTTAGTGATGAAGAAATCGATAAGATGATGAAAGAAGCTGAAGCAAATAAAGAAGCTGATGAAAAGCGTAAAGAAATGGCTGATGCTAAGAATGATGCTGAACAAGCTGTATTTGCTGCTGAAGGTGCAATTCGTGACTTAGGTGAAAAGCTAAGTGATGATGAAAAGAAAGAAGTAGAAGATTTAATCAAAGATGTTAAAGATGAACTTGAAAAAGAGGATGCAAATCTTGATGACATTAAAGATAAGACTTCAAAACTACAAGAGAAAGCAATGGAACTTGCTGGTAAAGTTTATGAATCTGCTGCTAAAGAAAATGAAAATAAAGACAACAGTGATAAAGATTCTAATGATGATGTAGAAGAAGCAGAATTTGTAGAAAAATAATTTAAGGGAAGGCTTTCCTTCCCTTAATTTTTAATGAATGGCGGAATATAATGAAAAGATGCGAAATAGATGATAAATATAAATGGGATTTATCTGATATATATAAAACTCGAGAAGAGTTAAGAAAAGATGCTAGAAGGCTCCCTGATTATCTTGAAAAGATAAAGTCCTTTAAGGGACGTATTTTAGAAAGTTCTAACTCTTTAAGTGAATTTTTAAAACTCACTCATGAAGCTTTATGCATAATTGAAAAAAATGAAGTATATAATTATTGCATTCATGATGTAGAATTGGATAATAAACTTGCAAGTTCAGGGCTTGATTTAACTAATAATATGATAAATGATTATAATCAGGCCACCGCATTTGCAATTCCAGAAATACTTTCATCTAGTGAAGAACATGTATTAAATTTAATTAATGAATCTGATGAATTAAAAGAATTAAAGAGATATTTTAAAGAAATATTTAAACAAAAGAAGCATGTGTTATCAGAAAATGAAGAAAAGATACTTTCGACTTTCGAAGTACTTATTGATGGTTATTCTAAAACTCATAGTTATTTAATAGATAAAGAAATTGATTATGGCAGTATTACGGTTGATGGCAAAAAAGTTAAGTTAATTGCCTCAAACATAAGCAAATATTCTAAGCATAAAGATCGTGAAGTTAGAAAAAGAGCTTATTTAAAAGAAAATGCTGCTTTAAAGAAATTTAATGATACTTTAGCAAACAATTATATTAGTTTTGTTAAATCACTTGAAAGTATTGCAAAACTAAGAAATTTTCCGGATTATTTGCATCAATGTTTTTATGAAGATGATTTAGATATTGAAATATATGATAATTTAAAAAATTCTGTAAAAAAACATCATGATGCTTATGAAATGTATGTTGATATATTTAAAAGGACTTTAAAACTGGATGATGTGTATATCTATGATATGAATGCTCCTTTATTTGATAATTCAAAAAAAGAGTATACAGTAGAAGAAGCTAAAGAAATTATATTAGATACATTTAAACTATTTGGACCAGATTATTTAGAAATTTTGAATTATGCCTTTGATCATGGTTGTATAGATTATTTTCCAGCTGAAAATAAATCAACTGGATGGTCTTCAATTTATTCAGTTGCAACTCTTCCTAAGGTATTTGCAAATTTTGAAGGTAAAATATTAGATATATCTTCGCTTGCTCATGAGCTTGGACACTTTTGTAATCAATATTTATCAATTAAGAATAATCCATTTGAGTATGTGTATCATTCAACCTTCTGTGCTGAAATTGCATCTTTAACTAATGAAATTATATTTTCAAATACTTATGAAGCAAATGATGAAGATACAAGGCTTCAGTTATTATTTAATTTTATTAAAACATTTGCTAATAATTTTTTTGGAGCTGCTAGACAAGCTGTATTTGAAGAAGAAGTACATATGAAAGCTGCTTCTAAAGAAGCTTTAAATAGTGAAATATTAAATAATATATGGGAATCTAGTACTAAAGAGATATATGGGGAATCACTAAAAGGCGCATCAAATTATTCATGGTCAACTATTTCACATTTTTATTTGAATAATGGCTATTATGTTTATAATTATGCAACAGCCATTATTGCTGCAACTAATGTTGCTAGCAAGATAATTTCTAATGAAGAAGGATTCTTAGATAAATATAAAAAGTTTTTAAAACTAGGATCTAATATGCGTCCACAAGATTGTTTAGCAGTCTTAGATATTGATATGTGTGATCCAAAAACATATGATGTTGCAATTGATTATTTTAAAGACGCTATTAAGAAATTAAATCAGTTTATAGAAAAGAGGTAATAATATGGCAGAATCAAAAAGAGATTACTATGAAGTCTTAGGTGTTTCTAAATCAGCTACAGATGAGGAAATTAAAAGAGCTTTTAGAAAACTTGCTAAGCAATATCACCCAGATGTAAATAAAGAAGAAGGAGCTGCTGAAAAGTTTAAAGAGATAGGGGAGGCCTATTCTGTTTTAAGTGATGCTAATAAAAGACGTCAATATGATCAATTTGGACATGCAGCATTTGATCAAAATGGCGGGGCTGGGGGATTCGGTGGCTTTGATGGTTTTGACTTTGCAGATTTCGATTTAGGAAGCATTTTTGAACAAATGATGGGTGGTGGCTTCGGTGGTGGATCTCACCGTGGTGGAACTCGTAAATCTAAGGGTGCAGATAAAGAAGTTCGAATGAAACTAGAATTTGAAGAAGCTGTATATGGTTGCGAAAAAGAGTTTAAAATAAATATTGATGATGTTTGCCCTGACTGTGATGGAAAGGGTGGCAAAGGAGAAGAAAAGTGTTCTGAATGTGGTGGTAGAGGTAGAGTAGTTACTCAACAAAGAACTATGTTTGGTGTTTTTCAATCGGAAACTGTATGCTCTAAGTGTAGTGGTAGAGGCTTAACTTTTAAAGATAAATGTTCTAAATGTGGTGGCAGAGGAACTGTTGCTACATCTAAAAATATTAAATTGCGTGTACCTAGAGGTGTTGAAAATGGCGACACTATGCGTATGAGTGGAAAATCTTCAGTTGGTGCTAATGGTGGACCTAGGGGAGATATTTATATTGAATTTGAAGTAAAAGAACATGAGATATATCAAAGAGATGGAAGAGATATCTATGTTAAAATTCCTTTAACTATTACAGAAGCAGTTTTAGGTTGTAAAAAAGAAGTTCCAACTATCCAAGGAACTATTATTACTGAAATACCTGCTGGAACACAAAATGGTGATAAATTTAAGTTTAGAGGTAAAGGTGTAGATGATGAGAAGAGTGGAAGAAAAGGAGATGCTTATGGTATTGTAAGTGTTATTATTCCAACTAAGCTTGATCACTCACAAAAGAAATTATTTAAGAGTTTAAATGAAACTAAACTTGATAAAGAAAAAGAATTTGTTAAATATAATAAATATATTGAAGATTAAAAATAATACTTTAAGTATTATTTTTTTATCTATTTTATTTAAAAACAAAGGATTTATTTCTCGGTAATTAAATTCAAATATATGGTATAATATTTTTAACTTACGATTTTAAATATGAGAACTAAAGGAAATGTAGGTGTTTTAATTGATTAAGAAAAGGCAAGAGGTTTATGACTTGTACTGGTATTTTGCTGCCGAGAGGCAAAATATATTTTATAATAAATTAAAAGGAATGGAAGAACCATGGACTGATGATCCAATTTTACAAGAATATAAATTTTGTAATGCCTATCGAGCTAGTGATAGAGTATCACAATATTTATTAAAAAATGTTATATATAATGGTCATAAATATTCTAATGAAGATATGATATTTAGGATAGTATTGTTCAAACTATTTAATAAAGAAAGTACGTGGGAACTATTAATTTCAAAAATGGGGGATATAAAACTTTGTAATTTTGATTTTAATAAATGTAAAATGGTCTTAGAGGAAGCAAGTTCAAATAACATTAAAATCTATAATGATGCTTATATCTCTTGCCCAACTAAAGTGTTTGGTTTTGAAAGGAAACACGAGAATCATCTAGCACTATTGCAAAAAATGTTTATAGAAGATAATATTTCGGAAAAAATTATAAATTCTAAAAATATGGAAGAAGCATTTAATCATTTAAAAAAATATCCTTTAATTGGTAATTTTATAGCTTATCAATTAATTACTGATATAAACTATAGTGAAGTTACAAATTTTACGGAATCGGAATTTACTGTAGTTGGGCCAGGATCTATAAGAGGCATTAAAAAATGCTTTTATGATATTGGTGATATGACAAATGTGGATATAATAAAATGGATGTATGAACATCAAGATGAAGAATTTAAAAGGCTGGGTATTAAATTTAAAAAATTGGGGGAAAGAAAACTGCAATATATAGATTGTCAAAATTTGTTTTGTGAAATAGATAAGTATTGTAGAGTTAAATTTCCAGAATTAAAAAGTAATAGGGTTAAAATAAAGAAAAAGTATGTTAAGAAGGATAAAATTGATTTTTTCTATCCTCCAAAATGGCATATTGATTTAAATACTTATAAAGATGTAGATATAAATCAATAATTAGCAAGCCTGCACATTTATGGATATAGTGAATTATTTATTAATTATTCGCTTTTTTTAAAACTTTAAAAATAGTATATTAGTTAGAAAAAAGAATACATTTAATAATTTAGATGTATTCTTTTTCCTTTTTGATTTATAAGGCCTTCTTCTTTCATATTTTTTATTTCTCGCATCATGGCTGATCTATCAATTGATAAATAATCAGCAAGATCAGTCAGTGTAAAAGGTAGTATGATCGATTTAGTTATTTGTTTTTTATTTAAGATATTAAAGTAGGCTAGCAATTTTTCACGAATTGTCTTTTTAGTTAGTATTTCAATTCTTTCATTGTATACTTGTGTTTTGTTAATTAATACTTGCAACATATTTTCGATTAACTTATTGTGATAATCACAATTTCTTTTACATCTATTAATTAATCTAGAGTAATCAAAAATAATAACATCAGTTTCAACTTCAGCAATTATATATAATTCTTCCGAGAAGGTTGGAGATATTCGACCAAATGAATCTCCTTCACTTAATTTCTCAATAATAGTTCTAGTCCCATTATAGTTGTATCTTATAATAACAGCTGAACCATTTTCAATGACACCTACTTGAGTTGTATTTGAAAGATTTGATAAAATCATGGCGTCTTTTTTATAATGTAATTGTTTTGCCTCAAAGCAATTTAACATCTTTTTGACATCATTTTTTTCTATATTGTAAAATAGGCTTATTGTCCCCATAAATCGTCACCTTTTCGCACTTTTATTTTCATTAATTTTTCATAATTTCATTATAATTCAAAAATGTTGCAAGTGCAACAAAAAATAAAATGTTAATTTGCTATAATGAGTGTGTACTAAAGATAGACGGTACAAAAGTGGAGAGGTAAAAAAATATGAAAGTTATTAAAAGGGATGGTCACATTGTTGACTATGACAAAGAAAAAATTGAAATTGCTATAGGAAAGGCAAATGCAGAAGTTTCAGAAAGCGAACAAGCTACTACTGCAGAAATTAAAAAAATTATTAAATATATTGAAAGTTTAAATAAAAGAAGAATACTTGTAGAAGATATTCAAGATATTATTGAACTTAAACTTATGGAGTTAAAGAGATTTGAACTTGCTAAGCATTATATTGTTTATAGATATAATCGTGCATTAGTTAGAAAAAGTAATACTACCGATGAAAGTATTCTTAGTCTAATTAGAAATGAAAATAAAGAATTAAATGAAGAAAACTCAAATAAGAATACTATGCTTGCTAGTACTCAAAGAGATTATATTGCTGGTGAGGTTTCAAAAGATTTAACTAAACGTCTATTATTACCAGAAAAAATTAGTAAAGCACATGAAGATGGTATTCTTCACTTCCATGATATGGATTATTTTATACAACCAATCTTCAATTGTTGTTTAATAAATATAAAAGATATGCTTGATAATGGAACTGTTATGAATGGAAAGATGATTGAATCTCCTAAGAGTTTCCAAGTTGCATGTACTGTTACAACTCAAATAATTGCAGCTGTTGCATCTAACCAATATGGTGGACAATCTGTTGAAGTTAAACATTTAGGTAAATATTTAAGATTAAGCCATGATAAAATTGAAAAACGTATTAAGAAAATTCTTGGAAAAGATGTACCAAAAGAACGTATTAAAGAACTAGTTGATGAAGAAACTAGAAAAGAACTTGCAAGTGGTGTTCAAACTATTCAATACCAAATCAATACATTAATGACTACTAATGGACAATCTCCATTTGTAACATTATTTATGAATCTTGAAGAAAATGATCCTTATATTGAAGAGAATGCAATGATTATTGAAGAGATTATTCGTCAAAGATATGAAGGTATTAAAAATGAAAAAGGTGTTTATATTACACCAGCTTTCCCAAAACTTGTATATGTACTCGATGAACATAACTGCTTAAAGGGTGGAAAGTATGACTATTTAACTAAACTTGCTGTTAAGTGTAGTGCTAAAAGAATGCGTGAAAATTATGAAGGAAATGTTTTCTCACCAATGGGATGTAGATCATTCTTATCTCCTTGGAAAGATGAAAATGGTGAATATAAATTTGAAGGAAGATTTAATCAAGGTGTTGTTTCAATTAACTTACCTCAAATAGGTATTATAGCTGATGGAGATGAAGAAAAATTCTGGAAGCTATTCGATGAAAGACTTGATTTATGCCGTGAAGCTTTAATGTGTAGACATCATGCTTTACAAGGTATTACTTCTGATATATCTCCTGTACATTGGCAATATGGTGCTATAGCAAGATTAGGTAAGGGAGAGAAGATTGATAAATTACTAACAGGTGGTTATTCAACAATTTCTTTAGGTTATATCGGATTATATGAATTAACTAAATTAATGAAAGGTGTACCTCATACTGATCCAAAAGGAACTGAATTTGCTACTCGTGTTATGCAACATATGAAAGATAAATGTGCTGAGTGGAAGAAAGAAACTGGCTTAGGTTTTGCTCTTTATGGAACTCCAGCAGAGAGCTTATGCTATAGATTTGCTCGTATTGATTTAGAAAAATTTGGTAAAATTAAAGATGTTACTGATAAGGGATATTATACAAACTCATACCATGTTGATGTACGTGAAAAGATTGATGCTTTCACTAAACTAGGATTTGAAGCTGAATTACAAAAATTATCAACAGGTGGTGCTATTTCTTATATTGAAGTACCTAATATGGAACATAACTTAGATGCTATGGAAGAAGTTGTTAAATTTATCTATGATAATGTTCAATATGGTGAATTTAATACTAAATCTGACTATTGCCATGAATGCGGATTCAGTGGTGAAATCAAATTAAATAAAGATGGTGTTTGGGAATGCCCTAACTGTGGAAATACAGATAAACATAAAATGAATGTAACTCGACGTACTTGTGGATATTTAGGTGAAAACTTCTGGAATGAAGGAAAAACTAAAGAGATAGGTCAAAGAGTTACACACTTATAGAAAAAGAGATGACTTGATATGAATTACATGGAGATTAAAAATTATGATATTGCGAATGGTCCTGGAGTACGAATTAGTTTATTCGTCTCCGGTTGTACCCATCATTGTAAAGGTTGCTTTAATCCTGAATCTTGGGATTTTAATGCTGGGAAACCTTTTACTGATGAAACAATAGATGAAATAATTGAATTGTTAAAACCAGATTATATCAAGGGACTTACTTTGCTTGGTGGGGAACCTTTTGAGCCAGAAAATCAAAAGTGTTTACTTCCTTTAGTGAAAAAGGTAAAGGAACTATATCCAAATAAAAATATATGGGCTTTTTCTGGATATCTTTTTGATAAACAAATAATGGATATAATGGCAAAAAAATATGACTTCGTAAAAGAATTTGTTTCTTACATAGATGTCTTAGTTGATGGGGAATTCCATCTTGAAGAAAAAGATTTGTCTATAGTTTATAGGGGAAGTAGAAATCAAAGAATTATTTGCGTTAAAGATTCCTTGGAAAAAGGCGAAGTTGTATTACATGAAAAAAATGATGTTAGATTGGGGAATTTTAAAACATGCATAAAATAAGAGGATTTGAAATTGCTAAAGGCTGGGAAGATAAAAATATAAATTTACCTGTTAGAAAAACTGGTAAAAGTGCGGGATATGATGTTGAAGCAGCAGAGGATACGATTATTCCACCTTTTGAAAGAGGATGCAAACCAACTTTAATACACACAGGATTAAAAGCTTATTGTCAGGATGATGAATGGTATATGCTTGCAAATCGTTCAAGTAATCCAGGTAAGAAGAAGTTAGTATTAGCTAATGGACTTGGCATAATTGATGCTGATTATTATTCAAATCCTGATAATGATGGTGAGTTTATGTATGCTTACTTTAATGTTGGAACAGAACCCTTAGAAATAAAAAAAGGGGATATAATTGGTCAAGTTGTATTCCAAAAGTTCTTAATAGTTGATAATGATAATGCCACTGGTGAACGTTCTGGTGGATTTGGTTCGACAAACAAGGATTAATCCTTGTTTTTTTATCTCACTAAAAAAAGATATACAATGTATATCTTTATTTTTTGCTTTTAGGATAAGCTGTTTTAACATCTGTTTTACCTAAAAGATAATCAATACTTACTTGATAAATATCTGCTAATTGGGATAAGTAATTGATTGGTATTAATCTTTTACCTATTTCATATTCGCTGTATTGTTGTTGTTTTATATTTAATAATTTAGCAATTTCAGTTTGTAATAATTCTTTTTCTTCTCTTAGTTCTTTTAATCTTTGAATATTCATATAATCACCTATATATAAAATCTCATACAATAGAAGTCTTGTGTTGACTATACAAAAGATATTTTGTATAATTTTGCTAGAATACAAAAGAAGTTTTGTATATGAGGTGCAGTGTGAAAAGAAGATACTTACTAATATTACTATTATTTTTAACTGTTGGTTATGCAGCTGTTACAAGTAGCTTGAAGTTTGATGGAACAGTCAGTTTAGTTAGTCAGGTTAATGATGGTGATTTTTATTTTTCGTTAGCTAAAGAAAATGAAACTATCAATATGGATTTAATTAAAGATAAGAAATTAATTGAAATTTCTCCAAATTTAAAAAACATTGGTGATAAGTATGTTCTTGATTATGAAATAAATAATTCATCTTTTTTATATGATGTCGCAATTGATATTTTAATTGAAGGGTCTCACTTAGAAAACGTTACTTTAGATAATAAAATAGATACGAGTACACTTTTAGAGGCTCAAAATAAAAGAGAAGGTAAGTTAATAATTACTTTAAATAAATCCTTAAGTGCTTCCGAAAATCTTGATATAAAAGTAAAATTAAATGCTCAGGCCGCTGGCAGAACTAAAGTCGGAGAGGTAGTTTATAGCAAACTTGATGTTAGTAATGAATACGTTGAAAATAACGTTCCTTATTTTAAATTAAATGTTGCTAATTACATAGAAGATAAACTTGTGTCTCCGGGAAGTGAATATAATGTCACGATTGAAAACCAAGATGGATACTCTAATGGGTTATTTTATTTTATTGATAATTTTGGTAATGTTTCTAGTTCAACTAAAGAATATAAAAGTAAGGTTACTTCAAATAATTATACTTTTGATTTATTAAGAGATTCAAATTTTTTTAAAGTATTTGTTAAGAGCAGTGATTCTAATAATAGAAAAGTAAGACTTAAAGTTACGGTTTCATCTCCTTTGAATACTTCTATTATGACGGATGTAGTTGAATTACCTTTGCCAAATATATGCTTAGATAACGGGATTAACACTTTGTCTGATTGTATATTAGTAAGAGATTCTATGAATACTAATTTAGAAGCTAGTAAAGAAAAAATAGAATCACGTGTTGCTGATTTTAGTAAAATTGAACCTCAACTTGTTTATACAAAAAGAGAAGCAAAGAATGTGACTGGTACAAATATTGCATCAACTAATCAATTAGTTTGGTTTTCTGAAGAAGAACCTGTTTTCTATTCTGATCGAGGACGTTATCAAATTCCATCTAATAAAGGAAAACTTGGTAAAGTTTCCGATTATGTATCAACTCCTTCTAAAAAATATTATACTTGTTTATCCACTGGTTTAGGTGTTTGTTATACAGTGTATGTAATATATGATTATACTTCTTCAACTTCTAATGGAGTAACAACTTATAATATAACAAAAGCAGATAGGTATACAGTTGCTGAAGGAGAAACTGCGGCATCTTCTCCGGGATTATATGCGGGTGAAGATGATTATGGAAAAACATACTACTATCGCGGGGCAGTAGCGAACAATTATGTTAATTATGCTGGATTTACTTGGAGAATAACTAGAATAAATGGCAATGGCAGTGTAAGACTTATATATTCGGGGACTTCATCTAATAGTTCTGGTAGCAGTACTTCAATTGGGTCTTATCGCTTTAATAGTGAATATGATGATCCAGCATTTGTTGGTTATAAGTATGGTTTAAATCAAGTTATGAAACATTCAACAAATACTGTTGCATATAATGTTGTGCCTGCTACAAGCATTTATTTCGCCGATAATTATACTTGTGATGAAAGTACAAAAAAATGTAAGTTATCAGGGAATATGATTAGTGGTACTTGGACGGCAAAACAAAATGAAGTTATTAGTAAATATAAGTATACTTGCTTCAGTGGATCTTCTTCCTCTACTTGTGGTCAAGTTTCAGAAATTACAGGAATTGCTACCTCAAATGGAACTTTTAATCCAAGCCAAGCTATTGTAAAATATCATGGATTTTATTCAAGCACCTATGAAGATACTTATAAAGATGATCATAATTCTACAGCTAAGCAAAATATTGACAATTGGTATGAAAAAAATATATTGAATAAGAAGGATGCAAATAATAATTATTATGAAAACTACTTAGAAGATGGAAACTTTTGCATTGATAGAACACTTACATCATCTGATAAAACTGGAGTAACGCTCGGAGTACATTCTTGGTATGCTCCACATACTAGACATAGCACTAATAAACCATCTTTTAAATGTACAAGGACAGAGGATGTTTTTAATAAGAAAAATAATAAATTAAAATATCCAATTAGTATGTTAAGTTTAGATGAAGTATTATTTGCTGGTGGAAGACATAGTTCTTCTAATTCTGCGTATTATTTATACACTGGAGCTGATTATTTTACTATATCTCCTTCAGGTCTTTACTCTGATTGGTCACGAGCAGCTTATGTTTACAAAGTACAGTGGAATGGTGGGATTTTTCAGACAACTGTTAATAGTGTTTTAGGACTTCGCCCAGTAATTAACTTAAAGTCTAGTGTTAAGATAGTTTCTGGTGATGGAACTAAAGAAAGTCCTTATGAATTGAGCTTGTAATATTGACGTTTTATCTGTTAATTATTTGACAAAATGCTTTAATTTTAGTATCATATTGCCTTGTAAAGAAGGTATTATCCATGAAAAAGAAAAATAATTTTGAAAAAAAGTTTCCTTTATTCGTAAAATACTTTAATGATCCAATAGTTGAGGCTAATATGGCTGAAAATACGGATTTAGTTAGAAAATATGATGCTTATAGTGAAACTATCGAATTTTTCTTAAAAGAACTTGATAAGAGATTTGATACTTATACTATAAGAAATCTAATAATTGAAGCTGTTGTAAAGTTACCTGATAATATCATGATGTCTTTAATAACTAGTTATTTAAACAGTAGTGAAGATGCTAAATCTAATGTTGATTTTATATCTTATTATAATAAGACTAGTAATTTAGGTTTGGAGTCTCTTGAATATATTGAAAAATATGGATTAATTACCAATAGAAGTTATAAAGATATTCCAGAACTTGCAATAGATGCTAAATTTGAGTCATTAAAAAGTGGCGCTGAACAATTTAATGGAGTTGGACTAAGTGAAATATATTATAGCCTTACAATGCCAGAAAAAAGATATGTTTTATCTTTAATTCAAGCAAAGATATTTGAATATTTTGATGTTTTATTTGATAAATTTAATTTTAGTTTTAAATCTCTTTTATCACTTCTTATGAAAAGAGATATTGATGCATCTATTTTAAATAGAAAATCTTTTGAAGGATTAGGTGAAGAATATTTATTATTACTAGTTTGTTTAATAATTGATAGTGATGATATAGTTGTTTCATTACCTAATATTAAAACTTTATTAGAACATGAAAGATACGATTTAATAGGAAAAATATTAGATTTTAATTTGCTTATACCATTATCAAAGGTTAGTTTAGATAATATTGATGAATTAACTGATGAAGAAATTATTAATGAAATTAAACGTAGGGAATTAGTTTTAGAAAAAGTCGAGAACTAGTTCTTTTTTTTACAATTTTTTTATATATAGTATTATACACTTGTTATGGTGGATGATATGAAGAAAAGATTTAGAACTAAAAGAAAATCTAATTATAAAAGTATTTTTTTTATTCTTTTAATAATGCTTATAACTCTTTATAGTTTTAAGATAATTAAAAAACTAGATCCACTTTTTTTACTTACGGATAATTATAAACTATTTACTCTCGATTTTAATAGAAATGATTTATTACTAAAAAGTGGTTTTAAGTTAATTGAAGAGGAAAGCGATAAACCAATGTTTAATGAAACTACTGAAGTTATAAAAAGGATAAGAAAAAAGATATATATTTATAATACACATCAAAGTGAGGCTTACCAAGACTTTGATGTTTTAGCATCTGCTTTAGAACTTAAAAGGTTATTAAATGATTATGAAATAGATGTTATAGTTGAAGATACAAATATAATTGATGAGGTAAAAAAACATAATTATACATATTCTCAAAGTTATCGCGTTACTAAGGAACTTATGAGTAAACACTTAAATGAAGATATATCTTTATTCATTGATTTGCATCGTGATTCTTCTAGTAAAAAAATAACTACATCGAATATTGATGGAATAGACTATGCTAAATTAATGTTTGTAGTTGGAGGAAAACATGAAAACTATATGGCTAATTATCAAGTGAGTGATAAAATTAATAAAATAATTAAAAGCAATAATGCCTCATTAAGTAGAGGTCTACTTTTAAGAAAGGGAAGTAGTTATAATCAAGAAGTTTCACCAAATGTTATTTTGATTGAGCTTGGAGGGCCAGAAAATACAAAAGAAGAAGTCGTTAATACCTTAAATGTCCTTGCAAAGGCAATATATGAGTATTTGGAGGAATAAAAATGGAGAAGAAGAAAAATGGCAATTGGTTTTTTAGAGTAATGATTATTTTATTTGTTATGTTCTTGTGCCTTTATTCTATGAGCATTAATGGCTATGTTCAAAGTGTTAATATGAAAAAGACTTTAATGACGGAAGAACAAATTAAAGAGTTTGAAAGTGATGTTAGTAAGGGTGAATACTTAGATATTAAAGATTATGCTTTATCTGAAAATAAAGATTATTCAAATAAGGTAAGTGATTTTGGTGAGAAGTTAAGTGATTTAATATCTTTGGCTGCAAAGAAATCAATAGATATGTTTAATAATGTTTTTTCTTATCTTTTTGAATAAGTACTTGATTTTCCATTCCTTTTGTATTATAATTAACTAGTCATTTGAAATTGATTAGATTGTCCGCGTAGCTCAGCTGGATAGAGCACTCGCCTTCTAAGCGAATGGTCACGTGTTCGAATCACGTCGTGGACACCATGAAGTTTTTATCCGAACACCACAAACGTTCGGTTCAAGGTACCCTACCTCAATACAATGAGGTAGGGTTTTATGATGCTCTAAAAAGGAGGATCAGACCATGAGAATAACAAAGAAAAAGCTAGAGTTTCCAAAGGAACTCAAAGACAAATGCAATAGGTATTTAAGCCGTAAAACCCTTGAAATTACTTACTTTGATGGCTATATGGTAAAGTTTGCAGGAACAAACGTCTCAACCATAAGCCCACATAAAATTTTATTAAAATCAAAAGAGAAAGAGGTCGTAATTTTATACTACGGAGAGCATTTATACGATGAAGAATTGTTCTTCATAAACAATACAAAGAATGGCTGCTCCTTCCAAAAATTACGAGAATTAGTAGTAAATTATTTTTAGAAAAAGGAGAATCTAAAGTCCTACCTCGAACATACTAAATAACCAAAAAATAGTACAAAAGCGTTATAAACGAATTATAAAGTTGTTAGAAAAGTGTTACAAATTCGTTAGAAAGATGAGCCTGTTATTGTTAACAGAAAATGCTATAATGGTTATAATGGCGATAGCCAGAAGCAAAGGAGGAGGACAATGAAAAAGAAGGTCGTAGTCATATCGGACAAGGTCGCGTTTTATATGCGATTTAGCACCGAAGAAAAAGCTGATGCTTTCAAAGATAAATATTTAATACTTCACGAAAGCGAAGCGAAAGATTTATTCAAACAATTAAAGTCAATATTATTTAAAAATGAAAAGATACCAAAGTTATTGAAAGAAGGAGTCGATAATAATGGTATCTTTTAAAATGAAGAAAAATGAA
>CAZWST010000009.1:0-39060 GCA_964636965.1 uncultured Muribaculaceae bacterium | reverse complement strand
TGACAAGAGTTAAAGGTGGAGCTGTTGCAAAAAACAGACGTAGAAAAGTATTAAAGAATGCTAAAGGATATTTTGGATCAAAACACAGATTATATAAGACTGCTCAAGAACAATTATTCCACAGTGGAGCTTATGCATATCGTGATAGAAAACAAAATAAGAGAAACTTTAGAAAATTATGGATTACAAGAATTAATGCTGCATGCCGTATGAATGATATTTCATACTCTAAGTTCATCAATGGACTTTCAAAAGCAGGCGTTGAAATCAATAGAAAAATGTTATCAGAAGTAGCTATTGACAATCCAACATTATTTGCATCATTTGTAACAATTGCAAAAGACGCATTAGCAGGCAAAAATGTAGCTGCATCTGCATCAATTGCTAATAAAGAAGTTGCCGTTTCAGAAAAAGAAGAAACAGCTGATATTTCTAAATTAACAGTTGCTGAATTAAAAGAAATGGCTGCTGCTAATGGAATTGAAGTTACATCTTCAATGAAAAAAGCAGACATTATAGAAGCACTAAGCAAGTAATATACTTGCTTTTTTTTTGACAAAAAAATGTATAAAATATAAAAAAATTTTTTAACAAAAGTATTATAACTTGATAATAAAAAGAAATAGATGTTATAATTACATTAAGATAGTGTATCTTGAAGGAGAAATGAAAATATGAAAAAGAGAAGTGTGTTATTGATTATACTACTGTTAACAATAGGATTTGCAGCAGTAAGTACGACACTAATATTAAATGGAAATGTTAATCTTGGATTCAATAGTACAGATTTTGAATCAGATATAATATTTACCAAAGCAAAGCCACAAACAGAAGGTATAGCAACAATAAGCGAAACAAAAAAAGAAATAATATTTAATACAGAAAAATTAGAAGATGTTGGCCAAGTATCAACACTTGAGTTTGATGTAACAAATAAGAGTAGAAATTATGATGCTGATGTAACAATCGTATGTGGATTAACTGAAGAGTTTGCAAGCTACTCTGATTATGTAACAATAACTACAGATTTGGAAAGTCCATTTGAGTTAATCGCAGGAAAAACAAAAACTGGACATATAACAGTAGAGATGACAAAAGCATTTGATGGAGCACTAGAAAAAGATATAGAGTTTATGTGTACGTTGGTAGCAACACCTATAGGAAGGGAAACACTAGGTGAAGAGTATAAGGAAATTTATACTGATGCAGTACTAAAAGGAGCAGATCCAGTATTAAAAGATGAACTAATACCAGTAACTTTATCAAATGATGGAACAGTAACATATGCAGATACGAGAGATGAATGGTATAATTATACAAATAAAGAATGGGCAAATGCAGTAATACTAAACGATGGAGTAACTCATAGTGTTGGAGAAACAATACCAGAATCGGATATAGAATCATACTTTGTATGGATACCAAGATATAGATACCAAATATTTGACGAAGGAAATTATACAGCTGAATCTGGAACTACAAAACCTGCAACTAGTATAGCAAAAACCATCAATATAGAATTTGAAAGTAAAGATACAGAAATATCAAACGGAAGTACAACAGGCTCATGGTTGACTCACCCAGCATTTACAAATTTTGATGTAAATGGTTTATGGGTAGGAAAATTCGAAACAAGTAAATCAGGTACACAAATACAAGTAAAACCTGGAGTTGCTTCATGGAGAAATGAAACAGTAAAGAGTTTCTTCACAAATCTAAAGAGTTATAATACAAATTTAGATTCACATATGATGAAAAATACTGAGTGGGGAGCAGCAGCATATCTATCACATTCAATCTATGGAATAAATACAGAGGTAAGAATAAATAATAATTCGAACTATTTAACTGGGTATGCTTCTACAGATGAAGCTGATCAATCTTCATATCCAGGAACAACTGGGACAGATGCTAGCGTAACAATTCCGTATAATACAACAACTGGATATAAAGCCAGTACAACAGGAAACATAACAGGAATATATGATATGTCTGGTGGGGCTTGGGAATATATGGCAGCATATATGGCAACAGGAAGCAGTGGATTTACTGCTGCTGAGTTAACATCAAATGCTAAATACTTAGATGTATATCCAAGTAATAGTACAGTAACTTCATATAACAATAGGATCTTGGGAGATGCAACAGGTGAGATGGGGCCATTCTATTATTATAGAGACAAGGACAATAATCAACGCTACCATAATAATTGGTACGCTGACTTTTCGAACTTCGTGGACTCTACTTACCCCTGGTTCGGTCGAGGCGGCCACTACGACCATGGCGTTCTTGCAGGTCAGTTCTACTTCTTTAGGGCCACTGGTGCTGCCGACGGCGGCGTTGGGGCTCGCCTTGTTCTTGCGGCATCAAATTAAACTTGTTTAATTTGACATAACTCGTTCACTTAAATGTCAACCCTGCCTCTTTTTTTAAGCAGGGTTGACAAAATTAAAAATCGGCATTTATGTAGATTACATAATATGTAGGTTAAAGTTGTCAAAATTATACTCATTTTCTCTTTACGCTGACAATTCGAACTTCGTGGACTCTACTAACCCATGGTTCAATCGAGGCGGCAACTACGACAATGGCGTTCTTGCAGGTCAGTTCAACTTCAATAGGAACACTGGTGATGCCAACAGCAACGATGGGGCTCGCCTTGTTCTTGCAGCACTAATATATAAAAGAATATTCTTCATTAATGTATTTATAACGATAAATATTCATTTAAGTTATAGTATGATTCAAGGATTAATACGTTAATGCTTATCTTAGAAACTTTAACCTTTCTACTATGTAGATAAAAACATAAATAAAAGTCTTTTATGAGTAAAAGTATTTTGAAAATTAGGGACTTTTGGACAGTACATCAGTACTGTTTTTTTAGAATAAGAAAGAGGTAATTAATGTGAGTAAAATTTATACTAAATATTTAGAACTAAAAGAAAAAAACCCAAACAAATTATATTTATTTAAATCAGGTAAATTTTATATATTTATTGCTGATGATTGTGATAAAATTAATGAATATGTAGTTTTAAAAAAAGTTAAATTTACCAATGAAACTTATAAATGTGGTTTTCCAGAAAATGTATTAGATGACTATTTAAGGGTATTCAGTAATCATAAGTTAGATATTGAATTAGTTGAGAATACTGACGTAAGCAAAAATACTATATATGAGATAATAGAAAAGACGGATATTAATAAAATAACTCCAATGGAAGCTTTAAAAATCTTAGAAGATTTAAAAGAGATAGTTAATAATGAAAAATAATTCAGCAGAAGATTTGATTATTTATCAAAAATATATGGACCTTATTTACTATACGGAAATGATTACAGAGAAATTCCCTCGTGTTAGCAAAAATTCTACAGTAGCATCAATAAAGAATATAACTTATGAAGGAATGAAATATATCTTGCTTGCTTATAAAATGTATGAAAAAAAAGATAAATTAGATAATTTGAATAAATTAGATGTTAATTTAAAAATGATTAAAGTATTAGTAAGAGTATCTTATAAAAAAAAGTATATTTCAATTAGAAATTATGAAGCATGGTGTAGGAAACTTAATACTGTTGGAACATTTTTAGGTGGTTGGATAAACTCGTGTGTAAAACAATAAAAAAGTGTTTTTTGGAAAAACTTACTTTTGATACTATGCTAAGTGCTCATAAAAGAGCAAGTAAAGGAAAGAAAACAAAAAAAGAAGTTATATTATTTGAAATGGATTTAGAAACTAATTTAATTAGAATAATAGATGAAATAAGGAATAACGAATACAAATTTGGGGATTATCGCGAATTCCTAGTTTATGAACCCAAAGAAAGAGTTATAAAATCGTTACCATATAGAGATAGAATTGTTCATCAATGGTTTGTAGAAGAATTTATAAAACCATACTATAGCAAAAGGTTTATTAAAGATACATATGCTTGCATAGATGGAAAGGGAACACATTTGGCTGTTGAAAAGACACAAGAATATATGAGAAAAATGCAAAAAGAATATGGAGAATATTATGTATTAAAATGTGATATAAAAAAATACTTTTATAACATAGATAAACAAATATTACTCAATATTCTAAAAGACAAGATTAAGGATAAATATCTTATAAATTTCATAAAAGTAATATTAAACGACGGAGCGGAGATTGGAATCCCAATTGGAAATTTTACAAGTCAGTATTTTGCAAATATTTATTTAAATGAACTTGATCATTTCATAAAGGAAACACTTCAAGTAAAATACTATATACGTTATATGGATGATTTTGTCCTTCTTGTTAAAGATAAAGAAACTTCCAAAGCACTCTTAATGAAAATAGAAAAATTTTTGACAAATAATTTAAAATTATCTTTAAATTCCAAAAGTAAGTATTTTCCAAACAAATTTGGCATAGACTTCTGCGGTTATAGAATTTATGAAACTCACATAATACTAAGAAAAAGATTTAAATCAAAAATAAATAAGAATATAAGACTTTGGCGTAAATTAAAAGAGGAGGACAGATTAAAAATCGATAAGTGTTATCGAAGTTGGAATTCATTTAAAGCTCATGCTAGTCATGCAAACTCATATAATTATATAAAAGAGAAAGAAAGTATAATAAAAGATAGTTTTATTTTCGATGATTTTTAATACTACTTAGCAAGCAGAATGCTTGCTTTTATGTTGTGGGATAGTTCTTGACGTCTTGTTTGAACTGCAAAATAAGTTTGACCTAAAGCAACAACTTCTTTCCTAGGATCTGAATTTTGTACAATTAAATAGCAAGCATATCTTGACAACTTATAATCATCTATTCGTTTTTCAGCACCTTTTGGCATTTTTATCGTTTTGCCGACGTCGGCAAAATGTTCATAAATTGCTTTTTTACTTAAATTGCAGGCGGATTTTGCTTTCTCAATTACACTAGCAAAATTACTCCATTTTGAGTACTCAAGTTCACCCATTAATTCACGAGCAAGCCAATATTCATTACCATATCCATCAATATGTTTGATGTCTTCAAAAATATTTTTCTTGTATAATTCTACTTCGTTCATAAGTTAATACCTCCCTAAATTTTAGTGACTTATAGTAACAATAATCTCTTAATATTGATACTTTCTATATATATTATTAACTATAAATTTTAGATTTACTTTTTTAGAAAACTAATTTGAATAAAACAAACATAAAAATTTGAATAAATATAAGTTTTATGATAGAATAAGCCACGTGTTGAAGGGGTGAAGTTATGGTTTTTTGTATTGAATCAGAAAAAAATAAGGAATTATCTCGTATTATTTCAGAAATATCTAAACTTCTAATTGAAGATAAAGATGTTGAAGCTTTAATTATGAATAGTTATCTTATTCATATTCCCTATAGCGAACTTTTTATGCCATCACCATTAATTGATGGAATTAATATAAAGATGTTTATAGTAGCTAAAGATGATATGAAAGATTATGCTGAAGTATTAGATCATTTAAGAGCAACTTGTTTAGAGAGACTTAATTATAATATCTTATTTAGTGTAATTTATACTGGAGCCTTGAGAAGAGACAATGATGCAATAAAGATGATACTTAATGATGGGGAAATTCTTTTTGATAAAGACGGAAAATCGACTTCTATAAAAAATATGACATTTAAAGAAAAGAGTTCGAATGTAATTGAATATGAACCAAAGTTAAATATTAGGAAGTGTTAAATATGTATGCAAGAAAAGAAAAATTAGGAGATATAGTAAAATTCCTAATTAACTCTAATTTTACAAATTCAGAAATAAAAAAATTTCTATGTAATACTAAAAGGTCTCTATCTTCTTTAGACACTTTAGAAAACGACTATAAACACTATCATAAAAAAATGACTTCTCTTGGATATACAGATGATGAAATTCGTGAACTTGCTTGTCGATATCCAAAAGCTATAACCTTCAAATTTTGTAAAAATAAACTAAAACAAGAATATATTGATTATCTTCTTTCATTAGATTATAAGCAAATTGAAGAAAATAACTATTTTGAATTTGATAAAATCATCAGTTTATTAAGAGATCTTGGTGTATCAGAAAAAAGAATTGATTTTATATTTACCAAAAACACTCCAACCATTTTTATGGATCCAAATGAAATAGTTAAAAATGTTATGTTTTATTATTCGTGTGGTTTATCTGATGAAAATATAGTAACTTTACTTAATCATCATGCCTCATTTTTAGAGTATGGTGAAAAAGATTATAAAGAAGCCATAAGTAAACTTCCATTACTTGGACTTAATAGACTAGATTTTGGAAAAATTATACTTAATCTTGCCAAAGCAAGAAGAGTGATTGTAAATGATGTCTTTGTTAGTTTTGTAAACTGGGTTTTAACAAAACCGATGAATTTAGAAAAAGTTGGTAAAGTAATACTAAAAACATCAAGTCTTGTTACTTTACCAGAAGAATCTCTTGAAGATGGATTTAAAAAAATAATGAGTCTTGGATTTACTGAAGAAGAAACTGGGACTATTTTAAGTGATGCCTTATCTGTTATTACTATGAGTTTTGAAAATTTATCTTATAAAATGAGTATTCCTTTATCTTTTGGGGTAAGTGAAGAAGATGTGAAAAAAATTATATTAGGTTACCCTGGATATCTAACTTTATCTCCTGAAACTTTGATGGAAAAATTTAAAATTTATTATAAAAGAGGATTACTAAAATATATAGTTTCAAAACCTAAAAATATAATTCAAAACGCAATGTTAACTGATGCTCGAGCAGAATATTTAAACACTTATTTTAATTGTCTAGATAAGACAACTTATGCAAGAATGATTTTTACATCTGAAGATATCTTTAAAAAGAGATTTAACGGCAGTAATAAATATGTAAGAACTTTATTACAAAAATAAGTATATAAGGAGGAATAAAATGAGTAAATATTTAAAAGACTTGCCAGAAACTTTAATTTCTTTAGGCTTTACTAGCTTTGAGATACAAAAACTTATATATTCCTATAATAGGTACAAAGATAATTTTAAAACACTTGAGGAATTAAAAGAATATTACAATAATTATAAAAATAATATGTTAAAATTAGGTTATGATGAAAAAGATATTAGATTACTTGCATCAACTCATCCTAAATCTATATTTCAAAAGTTTACTAATGGCGAATTAGAAGAGTATTATCAAAGATATTTAGATATAAAGGAAGAAAAAAGTGAAGAATTAAGTACTGAAGAAAAAAAAGATAAAAACAGATATATTCTTTTTTCTGTTGGTATTAACCCAGAAAGAATAGATTATATTTTTAGTACAAATATAATTATATCTGAAATGGATCCTTCTAATTTATTAGATAACGTTAAATTCTATATATCTTGTGGTATAAAAGATAGTAAACTAAACTCTATAGTAAATAGTAATTCAACAGCTTTGTTATTTGGTTTAAAAGAATATGGGATAATTCTTGAAGAATTTAAATTTTTTACTAAGTCAGATTTGGGAAAAATGATACTATATTACAGTTCAAGAGACACTTTAGTGCAACCTGATTCCTTATATAAAACTTTAAAATTTATAAAAGAGAAAAAATTAGATATAGTTAAAACTAAAAAATGGTTAAAGAAAAATTTAATAAAAAATGTTGATAAATATGCCCTTGAGGCTAACTTTGATAATTTAATCAAAATTGGATTTACATCAGAACAAGCAAATATAGCAGTAAGTGAATTTTTTGCACTTCTTTATAAGCCAACAGAAAAAATTGAATACATAATTGAAGTGGCAAGGATGTATGGAATAAATAAAGAAGATATGATAGGAATAATAACAGGGTTTCCAACTCTTACTGATCTAAAAGAAGAAAAAATGCGAGAAAAAATAGCTGTAATAGCTAGATATAATTTAACTGAATATGTTAAAACTTATCCAAAAAGTTTAATCGAAGGGGCGGAGTTAATAGATGCTAGAGCATATTATTTACGTATGTTTCACCCAGGCCTATCATATATGGAATTTGCATCCGATATATTCCTTGCCGAAAGTGCCTTTGAACGCAAATATTCAAGGCCAAATGATTATATCAAGGAATTAAGAGATTTATTAAAAAGATAAAATATTACAAAAAAAGTGTAATATTTTTTTTATTGTATTGACAAGTGTGTATAAGACACATTATACTTATTATAGTAAGTGTAAAAGTAACACATACTAATCTTGGATTGGAGGTAATGAAGTGATTGTAAGTTATACTGGACCTATGTTTAGTGACAAAAGTGCAAGTTTAATTGATGTATACAAAAATACTTGGAACAAAAGTTTAGTAACAGCAGTTAAACCACGTATTGACACGAGAGATGGTTCATATATCAAATCAAAGAAATATCCTGATGAATCTATACCAGCAGTGTATGTTGATAGTATCACGGATATAAAAAATCATGTTCTAAATGGAGGTTATAAAATTGTCTTAATAGATGAAGCTGAGTTTTTAACTGGGGATGTAAGTGAACTGGTTGATCTTTCAGTCTTACTTGATATTAACTTTTATATATCAGGCTTAAATATGACAAGTGAACAAAATCCTTTTGGTATTATGGGAAATATCTTAGCGGTATCTGATAAGATTATTCATATTCATGGATCATGTCAAGACTGTGGATTGCCATCATATTATACATATTCTTTAGATGAATCTAAGAATACTGATATCAAAGTTGGCAATGATTATATATCCCTCTGTCCTGGTTGTCTTAAAAAACGGTATTTGAAGATGAATAAAGCAAAAATATTAGAGAGGAAGGACTTATGATATATTTTTTAAGACATGGACTTGATAATGAAGCCTTTATTGGAGGATGGAGTGAAATACCATTAACTAAAGAAGGTGTATATCAAGTTGTTAATACAGCATCAAAGATGAGTCAAATTGATAACTTAAAAATAAAAAAGATTATTGCATCAAGTGTAAAAAGAGCAAGACAAACTGCTGAAATAGCTTCTCCTATATTAGGACTAACAAATTATGAAGTAAGTGATATATTAAGAGAACAAAATAAGGGACACTTAAATGGTATGGAAAAATACGTAGCTAATCATTTATATCCTCAGTATATGGGTACTGAAGTAACATGCGATACCATATATCCTGACGGAGAATCTCTTAGCGATTTATATAAAAGAATTAAAAATAATTTAGAGTATTTTGCTTCACTTGAAGATGATACTTTGCTCGTAACACATAGAGGAGTAATAAATATGCTTTACTATATTTTTAATGATATTCCTCTTGATATGGATAAAGAAAAATTTGATGTTACTCATGCATCTCTTCATGCATGTGACATAAAAAATAAAACAATAAGAAAGGTATTATAATAATATGTTAAAAGTTGTATTAACTGGAATTCCAAGTAGTGGAAAAACTTCTGTAACAAACGGATTAATAGAAAGGTTTTCAGAACTCGGCTATCATGTACTGGTTGTACCTGAAACAGCAACTGAATTTATTACATCAGGTATAAAGCCTTTTGGGGATGATGGAATAGATCCTCGTATATTTCAAGAGTTAGTTTTGAAAAAACAATTAAATAAAGAAACTCTTTATGAATATGCTGCAAACGTTTTAGGAAGTGATAACACAATAATTATTTTTGATAGAGGTACACTTGATGGATATGCATATGTGGATTATAATGAAATGGAGGGTGTTGTAAAAAAGGAGGGCACTAATAGAAGAGAATTACTTTTAAACTATGATGTGGTTTTATTCCTTGAAGGTTCTGATAAATTCTTTACTAAAGAAAATAATAAAGCTCGATATGAAAAAGATGCTAAAGAAGCTGCTTCTTTACGTCATAATCTTTTAAATGCTTATCTTGGACACGATAATTTAAGAGTTATACAGCCAAGAGAAGAAATGAAAGATAAACAAGAAGAAGTAATTAATATAGTTGCTAATATGTTAGGAAAACCTACACGTATACGAAACCAAAAGAAATTTTTAGTAACTGATGTTTCTTTTGATGAATTACTTTGCTATACTGGTTCGGGAATTGTAACTATTACTCAAGATTATTTAACATCAAATAATGAATTTGAAGAATATAGAGTTAGAAAAATGAGCCAAGGAGAATCATCATCTTATCATTATTCAGCAATTAAAAAACATGAAAATGGAAAACGTGAAATAATAAGCGAATCAAATATAAGTGAAGAAAATTATGAAAAAGCTTTATTATTAAAAAATGAAAACTTAGCAACAATTAACAAAACACGTTATTCATTTGTTTATGCAAACCAATACTATAAGTTAGATGTTTTTGAAGACGGATTGATGGTACTTGAAGTAAATCTTACAGTAGAAAATCCAACTGTTACTTTACCAGAGTTCGTAAGAGTTGTTGAAGATGTCACAAATGATCCAAATTATACAAATATAAATATTGCAAGAAGAAAGAAGGAAGAACATGACAAAAAAAATAATAGTGATAGAGGGGACAGATTGCTCAGGGAAAAAGACACAATCTGAAATGCTTGCTAAAAGATTAACAGAAAATGGTGAAAAATCATATTATTATGGTTATCCAAATTATAAAAGCCCAACAGGTAAAATAATTGGTTTAGCATATTTAGGTAAATCTTACTTAGGAAAAGAAATAATTGATTCTCACAAAGAAGAAGTTCTAAATAGAATAAGTAAAGAAATAAAAAATGATCATGATAAAAAATTAGTTGAAAAAGCTTTAGAATTAGTTGCCGAAGAATTTGGTGTTGGATGGTTTCCTGAAGGAGCTATAAATGTTGACTCTAAAATAGCTGGAGCATATTATGCAATTGACCGTGCTTATAATGCATCAGAAGTAGAAGAATTATTAAAAACCGGAAATGTTGTTATGGATAGATACATTTATTCTAATATGGGACATCAAGGTGGAAAAATTAAAACAACCGAAGAAAGACAAGAGTTTTATGACTGGAATAGAGATTTAGAACTTAAAACATTTGGACTAAGAGAAGATGATATAAGACTATTTTTACATGTTCCAACTATTTATACTGGCATATTAAAAGGTGGAAGAGAAGAAAGTTTAGATGAACACGAAAGAAGTGAAGAACACTTAAAAAATGCCGAAGCTGCTTATCTTGAGTTAGCATCACGTTATAACTTTGAAACAATTGATTGCCTACATCAAATGTCTAATCCAATAAAACTAAGTGATGTAAAAACTCCTGAAGAGATTCATGAAGAGGTATATAAACGCATTGAACGAAAATTAAATTTAAGATAATCTTTAGATTATCTTTTTTTATTGTTTAATAGTAAAAAAATAAAATTTATAAAAAAATGTTAAAGAAATGTAGATACTATTGTAAAAAGAAATACTTTATTTTATAATTATTATAGTGTATTATAGTCTAATATTGTGCATTAGTGACGACTTATGCACAGGAGGGAGTGGACAAAATGATTTTTCCAATGATAGCTGGTTGGTTTAATGATACAGTAATGCTTCTGTTCATTGGTTTGATAGATACAGTATGTTATGGGTTACTAATGGTAGCATATAACATTTTTTATGCTGTCGCTCAGTTAGACTTATTTGGTGGAGGAACTGCAGGTACTTTACTTTATGAAAATATAACAAAAAGACTATATATGATACTTTCTGTTGTTATGGTATTTATTTTTGCATATCAACTTATCATGCTTATTATTGATCCAGATGGCAAAGCTAAAGGAGCAATGTCACAAATAATAAAAGATACTTTAATTTCAATTATTTTATTAATTGTTTTACCACTTGGATATAGATACATGGCTATGTTCCAATTCCATGTTTTAGAAAATGGCACAATTCCAGCAATAATAATGGGAACGAATGGAGCAAGTAGTGGAAATCCTGGAAAAAATGTCGCGGGGATGGTTCTTATTTCCTTTTTTCACCCAAATGGAACGGATTATAATACATTCTTTGATGAAAATGGAAAATTAAAATCTTCAGCTAATGAAGACTGTCTTTCTGCAACAGCTGCAATGGATGGAGAAGAACATCCAAAAACATGCGAACTTTATATTGAAGGCTTGGAAGAATGGTCTTCTGATAATGGCTGGATAAATGCACTTACTTATAAAAGAAAAAAATTAAGACATTGGGTTAATGATACAATGTCATATCAAATTATTTTATCATCATTTGCAGCTTTAGCATGCGCATATGTTTTCTTCTTGTATGCAATTGATATTGGTGTTCGTGCTGTCAAACTAGGAGTTTTACAACTTATTTCACCAATACCTGTTATTTTAAGAATATTCCCAACTACTAAGAAGTCTTTTGAAACATGGGTTGACCATATGAAAAAGACCTACTTAGAATTATTTATAAGAGTTGCTGTAATATTTTTTGCATTGGAAGTTGTTAAATTAATACCAACGTTTATTGATATATTATTTGAAGCAAATGATAGTAGTACTGCTGGGGGATTTACTAAATGTATTGCAACAGTAATACTAATAATTGGCGTACTAAAATTTGGACAGGAAGCTGTACCTTTATTTAAAGAAATATTCTCTGTTGGTGGGAACTTACTTAAAGATGTTAACCTTAGTCCTAAAAAAGGTGTTAAAGGTCGACTTGAAGATAACAAAGCTCTTATGTGGGGCTCTGGTAAAGCTATGGCTGGTTGGGGCGGATTTAAAAGTCAATTCCAAAGCCAATATAATAAGAATAAAGCAGCAGCCCTTGAGCAAGATGGATCACAACATAGACTTGCAAGTGGAGTTATGGCAATGGGCTCAGGTCTAAGAGGTATCGTTACAGGTACTAAGAATGGTAAGAGCCTTGAACATATTGACTTAAATTCTTCTCGTCAAGCAAGAATTGCAGGAGCAGATGCTGCTAATAAACAATTTAATGAGAGCAAAAGACTTCAAGCATTCTCAGAAAATCAGGCTCATTTCCTTGATGATATTTATAACACTGGAGATCCAAATGCACCTAGAATGTCAAAAGTTAAAAATGCTTTTAAATATGGAAAAGGCAATTTAACTGCTATAATGGGAGCTGCTGGAGAACATTTAGAAGAACGTCAATTCGAAAGAGAGCAATACCAAAATCGTGTCAGTGGAAATTACTCTCAAACACAAGTTACTTCTCAAGCTTTATCTGAGATCTTAGGAGGATTATCTGGAGTAAAAGCAAATACTAAAGATAAAACAGATAAGATTACTAAGAAGATTAATGATATTCAACAAAAATTAAATACAACTCCACCAGTAGCTGACCCGGGAGCATTTAATGAGACTAGACCTAGTCAACTTACAATGAGCCCAGAACAATATGCTAGTGCAATGGAAGAATATAACAAAAAACTTAATAGCTACAATGAGAAAAAACAAAAATTCGAAGAATATACTGCTCTTAAAGATTCTCTAGATGCAGCAAAAGCAGAAAAGAACGATATCATTGCAAAAGAATTACACTCAGACGTTGCTAAACAATTCGCAGCAAATGCATTTGATGATGTTCTTGACAAGATTAAAAAGGCACCAGTTGGAGCATTCGGAGGAAGCAATGCTCATGATCAACAAGAAAACTTCAATAATATTTTAAGTCAAGTTACTGATTTAAGAACTAAAGCCTCAAGTGAAGCTGGTCTAACTGGAGCAGATATCAAACAATTAAATACAATTATTGATAACTTAACTAATACTAAGATATATACTGGAGCTCTTGCAGAACAACAAAAGAATCGTTCTCAAAGCTTCAACTCATCGTCTTCTAGTGGTGGATCAAGTGGTGGATCAAGTAGCGGATCTTCTGGATCTTCGGGATCTAGTGGCGGTAAGTAAAATGAATTATATGAATAAAAAGGAGGAATTGAAATGAACACTTATTTAATTCCAGCAAATTCAAAAAGATCAATGTTAATATTCGGCTTATTTGCACCGATAGATATGATTATAGTAGGAGTAGGAGTGACTTTAACATTCCTTCTTCTTCTAATAATTCATGCTGAAACCTTACAAGATGTTGGTATAATTTTAACCCCTGTATTAATTAGTGCAGCAATGGTTGCACCTGTACCAAATCATAGAAATGTATGGAATCTAACAGCAAATATATACAATTTTTTTAGTAAGAGAAGAACTTACTACTGGAGAGGATGGTGTATGACTCGTGGCGAAGAAGAAACAACAAGCGAAAAGTGATAGTAGCAAATATACAGAAGATTGGTTACCAATTAAAAGCATTCAAGGTGGATATATAACAGTACCTGGAGGATTATTAGAAGGAGATCAAATAGTAACTGGAGTAAGAGTTGAACCTAAAAATATCTTTATATCTGACTCTGAAACTCAAGATAGAACTATTACAGCTTTAAGAAACTTCTATAATACAATGGACTATGAATTTTGGCTTGTATGCTGTGATAGACCAGTAGATATTAATCTTTATAAATCAGAACTAGAAATCAAGTTTAATGAAGCACAAACTCAAGAAATGCGAAAACTAATCTTACAAGATTTAAAAAAGATAGATATGTTTATGGGACCAGAAATAAATGCTGTTGATACAGAATTTTATCTGCTTTTCAAAGATAATGCTAAAGAAAGAGAAAGAATTCAAAAAAGAATTCACAATATTATAGGTGGTTTTGCATCTGCCGGCTTAAATGCTAGACAGTTAACAGATGATGATGTTAGAGTACTACTAGATAGTTTCTTTAATGATTCAAAAAAAGTAGAGTTTGGGACGGTGATGACTGATGTCTAAAATGACTGAAAAATCTGAAATTGCTCCAAAAGGACTTAATTTCAAAATAAATGAATTTATGATAAGTGATAAGTATGCAACCATCCTTACAGTTTTAGAATATCCTAATGCTATTGGTTATGGTTTTTTAAGTAACATAACTAATATTCCAGGAGCTAAAGTTGTTGTAAAGCATATACCAATTGCTTTTTCAACAATGACTAAAACAATTAATAAAGAAATAGCCGAATTAAAAGAGGCTTATCAAAAAGAAAATGATCATACACTAAAAGAAAGAATTCGTATTGATTATGAAACTATGGAATCTTTTGTTAATATGTTAGCAGCTACACAATCAAAGATATTTGATTTTCAACTACATATTATGATAACAGCTGATACAAAAGATGAATTGGATGCAAAAAAACTACAAGTTAAAAACTTCTTAACATCACTTAGTATGCGAGCTATACCAATGATGTTTGAACAAGAAAAAGTACTTAAAAGTATGCTTCCAATTTTCCCTAAACAAGATGTTGAAGAACGTATCGGTATACCGATACCTGCACCAACTATTGCTGCAATGTATCCTTTCGTATTTGACAGTATAAAAGACCCAGGATTATCAACATTATTTGGACTTGATAATTCAGGTGGAGTTGTCTTATTCAATCAATTTCTTTATCAAATAAGAAAAGAACATAATAGAAATAATGCTAATATGATTATTTTAGGTACATCTGGTTCAGGTAAATCAACTGCAGCTAAATTACAACTTCGTAATCATATTCGTAATGGATATCAAATTGTTGCAATCGATCCAGAAGGAGAACTTGAACATTTATGTAAGACTAATGGTGGAGTAAATGTTGATTTAGGTAAAGGTGGTTCATTCGGACTTATCAACCCACTTGAAGTAATAGTTGATTCTGATGAAGAAGAACTAGCTCAAGGATTAGGTTATACAGTTTTAACAAGAGCACTTCAATCTATTAAAGCATTTATGAAATATTATTCACCTGAAATAGAAGAAGATGTACTTGCTATGTTTTCTGAAGTTGTTCAAGAAACATATAAACGTTTTGGAATAGATTTTGATACAAACTTTGCTAACTTTACTCCGGAGTCATATCCAACATTTGATGATGTTTATACAACAATTAAAGGTAAATTATTATCTATGCCAGAAGCCACTCGTGAAAGAGATGTTATGGAACGTCTTGAATTAAGAGTTAGACCATTTGTTAATGAACTTAGATACTATTTCAATGGACATACAACAGTAAATGCTAATACTGACTTTATTGTATTTAATATAAAAGAAGTAATGAACAGTGATGCAAATATTCGTAATGCCTTATTCTTTAATATTTTAAAATACGCTTGGGGTTTATGCTTAGACAAATCAGTTAATACAGTAATGATGGTTGATGAAGCACATATCTTACTTGCTGGAAATAATGAATTAGGTGCAGAATACTTAGCACAAATGCAAAGACGTGCAAGAAAGTACAATACTGGTACAATTATTATTACACAGCAACCTACAGACTTTGCTGATGAAAGAGTAATCATGCATGGTAAAGCAATATTTGACAATGCTTCATATTACCTAATTATGGGACTTCGTAAACAAGCTGTAGAAGATTTATCTAAATTAGTTGACTTAAATGATTCAGAAAAAGAAGCAATTAAACAATATACACAAGGACAAGCATTATTTATTTGTGGTTCACGTCGTATGAATATTAATGTTATCCTTACTCAAGATGAATTAGATTCATTCGGTTCAGCTGGAGGTCTATAATATTTGGCGGTGATTATAGTGAAAAACAATCAATATAAAAATAATAGAAGGTTATTGCATAAAGGTATAAGTTATTGTGCCTTTTTTGCAATTGCTTTTTTTATTCTAATTCCAAATGTTTTAGCTTATCAATTTAAATTTTCGGAATTTAAATGGGATGAATTTCATGATAATAGAAGAGGATTCTGGGAAGATCTATGTAAAGATCAAGAAGGAAAAACAGATGAGGAATGTGAATTCACAGTTTTAAAAGCGCAAGAGAAATTTTATAAAAAATTTTATAAAGCTTTAGCAAAATATGAGAAAAAAGGAATTTTTATTCCTGGAACAAAAGAATATGAATATGTTGATGACATTATACTTGAAACAATATTCTATGAAATGAATCCATCACTTTTCTCTGATGATGGAACTGAATATGCTGATACATTTGATCAAGCATCTGGAACAGGTAACTATATAATAGATGATGCAGATGTTGAAGATCCAGAAATGGATATTGATTATACGAATGAAAAAGCTTTGAGTTATTTTGCAGAGGAAAATGATACAATTAAATTATTAGTTCAAAACTTGATTGGCTATACAACAGATTGCTATGGTGTCTATGGAAATCCTACATATGTTGAAACAGATACTGGAGATAAATATGCAAAATGTGAACAAGGAGATCCTGTTACACTACCAAAAAGAGGAGAAAAATGTGCTGATCATATTTCAGGACCTAATGGCTTAGGATTTTGGGTCTATTATATAAGTAAACTCCAACACGATGAAACATTGCCTTGGTATCAAAGAGGATTATCTCTACTTTTCTTAGGAAGAAATCCGGTAGATGAATATTATACTACTTGTAAATCATATGATAGCACTTATCCAGAAAAGACTATGTATGTTTATAATGATGATTCAACACTTAGCACAGATAGATTCTTTGATTTTTTAAGTTATAATCAATATTTTGATAATAAAGCTCATTTACAAATAAAATTTAAAGAAACAATACTTGATCCTGCAGGTGTTGAGTGTATGACGAATAAAGTTTGTTCAAATTCACTTGAGGCTTTAGGTGAAGATAAGGTAGCTGAATATGAAGGTGAAGCTATTCTTGTAAGAAGAGAAATAATTGAAGATATTTTAGATATACTTAATAACTATGGATTTGAAGTTCATTATGAACCAGTTGATGGTGTTAGATATAATGAAGTAGAAGAACAAACAGCAGCAAGAAAGAGTTTTTATTGGCCAATCGGAAGTGATGAAACTGAAGAACGTAATGGGATTATTTATGCCGATAAAGAACCAGCAAGTACTGATGTAATTTCTGAATTTGGTACTCGTGAAAATCCAATTACTGGTGTAGTAGAAGAACACTATGGAATTGATATTAAAGGTGTTGATGGTGTTACTAATGTAATTGCTGTTTATCGTGGAGAAGTAATAAGTGTAGTTGATTCATGTACAGTAGGAGATTATGAATGCAACGAAGGTTATGGAAATACCATAATACTTTCACACTCCAATAATGATTATACTGTTTATGCTCATTTAGCTAGCATAGATCCAAGTGTTAAAGTAGGTGTTACTGTAGATAAAGGCCAATTAATCGGAAAAGTTGGCTCCACTGGTGCAACCTTAGAATCATGCTTACATTATGAAATAAGAAAAGGTGGAAATGATATCTTACATGCAATTGACCCATTAGGTGAACATGACAGAGAAAACCCACGACCAAAAGTTGCCGAAGGAGACTTCTCAGTTCATGAAACCACTTTAACGAGAGAAGAATTTGCATCTAAACTAAGAGCATATTGTATTAATAATTCTTGTTCATCAGCATTTATGAATGTTTTTGTTGCTAATGCCGAGTTAGTGTATGATGTATCGGTTGCAAACAATGTTAACCCCGAATTAGTAGTTATTCGTGGAGCTAAAGAAGGTATGAGTCCAGGTGGAAATACCCATAACTATTGGGGAATTGGATGCGCTAATGGTAAAGGTGTAGCTGCTTGTCATACTTATGGAAGTTTAACTGATGGTATTAAAGGATTTGCTAAAGTTGTAGCACCATATGAAACAGTTTCACAGATGATGAGTAAATATGCTTACATAGGAGCTGTATGGTATAATCCAGGCTCATGGTCATTAGGTGGGTGCAAATATTATCCATATATTAATAAATATATGAGTTCACACAGAAGTAGAACTGTTAATCAAATATGTAATTCAGGTCCAACATGTGAATCAAAAGGACAATCAACTTGTTCACCAACTAATGATGAAGATCAAAGTGCTTATGCTATGTACAATGCCAGTGCCATGGTAAATATGCGTTATGTAGCATTTGGCTTATAGGAGGTTATGTTATGTTTCAAGTAAGCGAATCTCAAAAAAAAGTTTTAAAAGCTTGGATAATAGTTGGTATTGTTATACTTATTTTAGTTTCATGTTTTGCACTATTAACAGTTAAAGAAAATAAAAAAGAAGTCGAAGAAGAAGGTATAACAGCAAAGAATTCTAAGATGGTAATAGATAAAAGTAGATATTATACAGTAAAAAACGCTATTACAAAATATTATTCTTATGTTAATATGCACGACTATGATTCTGTCTTAAAAATCTTAGATAAAAAATATGTTGAAAGTAATAATATAGATTCAAATAATATTAAAGAAAAACTTAATTATGCGGATGTATCTATCTCATATGATTTAAGAATAATGTGCCTTAGCAGTAGTAACAAAGGAGTTTACTCATTTGTAGTTGATGGTAATGAAATAAGTGCTAATACAGGGGCTGTTTTAAACAAAGTTTATTATGAAATAATTATGGATGGTAACAATCAAACATTTAGTTTAAAACCAATAGAAGAAAATACTTATAAAGAGGTGTGCAATGGATAAAGTAAAAGAATTTATAAGTAATAATAAGTTTCTAATTATAGCCGGAATTTTACTTCTAATTGTATGTGCTGGTCTTTACTTCTTTGATTATAAGAACAAAAGTAAGGAGTATACAAAAGAAGGGGAAACAGAAACACCATATGTTAAACGTGAGTATAAAGCAAATGAATATGCAAATATTGATGTTGAATTAATTGATATATTAAATGATTATTATTCCTATTTTATTAAAGTAAAATATACAGACACAAAAACGGCTTATGATCTTCTTGCAGAAGAAACAAAAGAAAAATATAATACATATGAATTATATAAAGCCTATGTTGATCATTCAAAAACAATACAAACATTTAAAAATAAGATTAAAGAATATCGTAAGAATCCGGATAATAAATACGCTTATGATATTATTGATACAGAAGGAAATAAATACACATTCATAGAGAATGCTGTATGGGATATAAAGGTAATAGATAAAGGTAAATAGTAAATAAAAGGAAAGGAGTGAGAGTATGGATCCAAAAAATATAATTACATCTGTAGGAAACAATACCCAAACTCCGTCTAAAATACGTTTACCAAATGAAGGTAATCCTCAGTCTAGTGAAATAATTTTACCAGATCAAATACCAACAGAACCAAAAAAAATTATACTTCCTGGAGATAATCAAGGTAGTAAGGAATTAGAATTACCTTCAATGAAAAAAAATAATGAAGCTCCAGTTTCCGAATCACCAAACAATGCCTCAAATAATCAAGAACTAGAGGGACCTAAACCCGGAGATAAAGTTGATACAGGTAAGCAATTAAACGAAAATGGGGAAGTAGAAGATTCAAGTACTAAAAAAACTTTAAAAGCTGTCGGCCGTGGAGCAGCAGCTTACTTTTCTGGTGGTGAATCTATTGGTAAAGATAGTCAAATACTTAATGCTGCTCCAGTCGATAAAACTATTGGTGTAGTATCTGATCAACTTGAAAAAGTTCCAGGGGTCGAACAGTTGAGTAAAGAACTTGATGAAGCAGGTTTAGCAGATGGAGTAAATGATGCATTAGATGTTGTTGGAAATGTTAAAAATGGTGACATTTCTGGCGCAATTGAATCTGGAAAAAAATTAAAAAAAGATACAGATAAAGCTAAAAAGAATTTAAAGAAAAAAGTCCTTATGGTAGTTGGTCCAGCTTTAGGAATATTCTTTTTAACAGTATTATTTGTTATTGCTATATGTGGGCCAAACTTAGGTGGATTCATGGATGTTGTTGAATCTGAAGATCAAGAGGCAGCAGAATTAGGTGAAATTGATTATGCCGAAAACTATGGTGATGATGATCAAGAACAAGCATCTAATATAGCTGGATCTACTGAGAATTTTGAAAACTTAAGTGAAACTAGACAGGCTATTATTTTAGCTGCTGCCTCTGCAGTAGCTGCCGAGGTTGGATATGATTATGGATCACATCCTAATGGGCCAGGACTTAGAGGAATTCCAGCCGCAGGTTTAGATTGTGCAGGATTTGTTCAATGGACATTATGGACAGCATTAGGCGGTAATCCCGGATATTTAACTACGCAAGTTATAACTGATAGAATTGGAAAAGATTTTATTCAAATTGATGAAAGTGAATTGCTTCCTGGAGATATTGGATTAAAACGTCTTGGAGGAAGCACAGGAGATAATTATAATCACACGGGTATTTATGCCGGTGGTGGTTATTGGTATCATGCAGCAAGTGGAAAGAATACACATAAAGTAGTAAAAAGTAAATATCAAGGATTTACAATTTATTTAAGATATACAGGAGTTAATTAATATGAAAAAAATAATTTTAACTATAACTTTTATTATAAGTATTATTCTTTGTGTTGACAATGCCTATGCAGCTACATATTATGATAAAGTATTAGTAAAAACTTCATTTTCTGAAGACATTGATTTAAATAAAATTGAAAAAATAGAAATAAATTTAGAAGATGCAACTGAATATTCAAAAGATTATTTACTAGAGAAAACTAATAACTTTGAACTTGAAATTAATGATGTGCCAGTTGGACCTTATAAATTTCTTTATGGGGTTGTAATTGGCGATGAAATAGGTTATTATAGTGTGCAGGCAAATGTTAATATTAATAATGAAAATAATGTAGTAGATGTCTTAATTCTTGTCGAAATTCCAGAAAATAAAACTTCATCAACTACTTCAAATATCAAACTAACAGATGAAGATATTGATAAAATAGTAGGTACAAAGCCAAAAGCATATGATGAAGATAATGGAGGAATAATTGTTGAAGATGATAATGACGATAAAAAGTCTGAAGATGGAGGTAACAGACAAGAAACTACTACTATAAGAGCCGATATAGAAGAAGCAAGAGAAAAAGAAAAAAAAGAAGAACAAAAGAAAAAAGAGAGAAAAAGAAATAGTTTAATTGGAAAAATAATGTTTTCAGCAATCGGGATAGTAATTTTAGTACTTGTCATATATGCTGGAATAAAAATAAGTAATGCCAATAAATAAGTGTGGAAAAAATAAGCTATTTAGGTTATAATATTAGATGAAGAAGGAAGGGCTACTATGAAATTCAAAGTATCAGCTAAAGACTTAGCTATTTTTGGCGTTTTTTGTATTTTTTTACTTTATTTTAGTGCAATAGCAGTCCTAAACGTATTTTCTTTAATTAACGATGGAATATTTTATGGACTATCGCCATTTGAAGCTTTTACAGGTAAGTATATTTTTGGTACATTACTTGTGTTTTTTGCTGTTTTAATCGCGATATTCTTTAGTGTTTCATCTTCTATCTTTGAACGTAAAAGTGGCTTTGGCTTAGAATTTGGTAACAAAGAAGAAAAAGGTTATTCAAGATGGTTAAAAGAAAAAGAAATGAAAAAAGCTTACAAGGTTGTAAAAGTAGGCGTAAAAGATGAAACAGCTCCTGCAGGTGGAATTGTTTTAATCAATAATGGTAAAGATATGTGGGTTGATGACAGTGAATTCCATACATTAGTTATCGGAGTTACTGGATCAGGTAAAACAAGTGCCGTAGTTGATCCACTTACGTATAGTTTAGTTAAACATGGCGAAAGTATGGTATTTACTGACCCTAAGGGTGAAATTTATAAAGACCATGCTGAATTATTAAAAGCTAGAGGATATAAAATAATAGTACTTAACTTCCGCGACCCTCAAATGGGTAATGCTTGGAATCCTTTAACTCTTCCATATAGACTTTATAAGGAAGGAAATGTTGATAAGGCAATCGAGTTAGTAGACGATGTTGCAAGTAATATTGTAAAAGATAAACAAGCACAAGATCCATTCTGGCAAAATTCTTCTGCTGACTACTTCGCTGGTTGTGCCTTAGGTCTACTTGAGGATGCCAAAGAGGAAGAAGTTAACCTAAACTCAATTAGTTTAATGACGACTGTTGGAGAAGACAAATTCGGTGCAGGTTCAACTTATATACAAGAATACTTTAAGATGAAAGGTGAACAATCAAGTGCTTATACATTTGCAAGTAACACTATAAATTCACCAACTGAAACAAAAGGTGGTATTCTTTCAACATTCCGTCAAAAAATACGTATATTCTCATCACGTGAAAATTTATCAGAGATGCTTTCTTATTCAGATTTTAATATGCGTGATATAGGTAGAGAAAAAACAGCTGTATTTATGATTATTCATGATGAAAAAACAACTTACCATGCTCTAGCAACAATATTTATTAAACAATGTTATGAAACACTAATTACAGTTGCTCAAGAAAATGGTGGAAAACTTCCAGTAAGAACAAATTTCATTCTTGATGAGTTTGCCAATATGCCAGCTCTAAAAGATGTTACGACAATGGTAACAGCAGCTCGTTCAAGACAAATAAGATTTACATTTATCATTCAAAACTTTGCTCAGTTAAACGATGTATATGGTAAAGATGATGCAGAAACTATACGTTCTAACTGTGGTAACTTAATCTACATCTTAACAACTGAACTTGCAGCATTAGAAGAAATATCTAAATTATGTGGTGAAGTTAAGAGTAAAAAAGATGATAAGACTGAATCTCATCCATTAGTAACAATTTCTGACTTACAAAAAATGAAAATGAATGAGGTTATTATTTTAAGAAATAGACAACATCCATTTAAGACTCAGTTAGTTCAAGCTTTTAAAGTAGACTGGGGTTCATCTTCTTTTGGAAAAGCAGAACTTTATTCAAGAGAGAAAAAAGAAATTCAATTATTTGATGTCATTGAATTCGTTAAGGTCCGTAAACGTAGTAAGATGGGGATAGATGAAAAGAATGGTAGTAATGCAGGTGGAGGAGCACCAAGTTTTGCATCTCTTGCAAGTGGAGGATTTGGTGGTATGGGTACACCTCCAAAGATACCAACATTTGAAGAATTCATGGCTGCACGTAATGCTCAAAAAGCAGCTGCAGCAAATGCTAATCAAACAGGTGCAAGTCAAACTGGAATTCCTAGTGGACTACCTAATGGAATGGGAGGACAAGCACCACAAGCAATTGCACCAAAAAAACCACAAATGCCATCATTCGATGTTGATGATTTAGTAAAAAGAATTGATGCTAAGATTGCTGAACTAGAGGCACAAGAAAAGGCAGAAGAGGAAGCTAAGAAAAATGGTGGAGTAAAACCGGTAGATTCTCAACCAATGAATCAAGTACCTCCTGTACCAAGTTCTAATACTCCAATCAATAGCCCAATTAGTGCACCACAAACTCCTCTTTACCAAGAACCTTCAAATAATGAAAACGTTTCCATTCCTCAAGTTTCAAACATTCCAACACCACAGGATATTTTAAATGGAAATTTAACAAAACAAATTCCACCAATTGAAAATTCTGAACCTATTGTTAAAGTTGATTCATCAGCTACGATTCAAGAAGTTAAAGCAGAACCGGTTAGCAATTTAGGATTTAATCCATTTAATGAGGAAAGTGCTATTCATGAAAATAAATTTATTGATAAAGATTTAATTGATAATATTGAAGAAAAAGTTGAAACAACTCCGGTTAAAGCACCAGAAATTAAAAAGCCTAATATACCTGAGAGTCAAACGAATAATGGTCCAGTTTCTAATTTTTCCGATTTAATGAAGAAAAATGAGCAAATAATTCCGGAGCAACCAAGTATAATGATTGAAAATCCAATTGATGAACATACTAACACTCCAGTTCTTCCTGTGGAACCTATTATAAATCCTCCATTACAAGGAATAGTAGATCCACTTAAAACAAAGACTATAGAAGTTAATAATCCTTCAAGTCCAGTTGAGCAAGTACCAGAAAGTAATATGGTAGGAGTTGAACCAGCAAAAGAACAAGTTCAAAATCCAATACCAAATCAAGCTCAAGAAATAACGCCAAACATAAATCAAAGTACAGAAGTATCAAAAGAAAGAGAAGTAAAGATAGATACACAACCAGAGACATCAAATGAGAAAGCTAATGCTGTTGAAAGTGTACCAATGATTGGACAAGAAGTAACGAATAATCAAGGAATCCAAAGTGTTCCATCTGAGACGCCAGTTGCAAGTCCACAAACAGGAACACAAAATCAAATATCTGATGATGCCTTCTTTGATGATTTCTTTGAAAATGATTAGAGCGCATTTGTGCTCTTTTTTGTTTCCAAACCAAAAAACAATCATATAATATTATATGAAAAGAATAAAATATGAAGATTATAAAAATGATGGGGTCTATATCGATTTAGATGTCGAATATATACCATATCAAAAACTCATTTATGATTCAGAAAAATATTTAAACAAACATACTAAGTATTATTTTCATTGTAAACATGGAATTAAGAGCCGTGATGTAGTTATGAGTTTAGATGAAAAGGGCTATAATGTAACCCAAGTAATCTAAACTCTTTTAAATGGAACAAAAAAGGGGTATAATATATTATGTGATTAATATATGAAATATTTTATAATTGGAAGTTTAGTTGAAACGTTAAATAACATTGATGCAGCATCTTCAGCATTACTTAATAATTTAGGTATGTGGGGAGCAGTTTTAAGTTGTCTACTTATTACTTTTGAATCAATAATACCTATATTACCTTTATGTGTGTTTGTAACTTTTAATTTTTTTACATTCGGTAATGTTTTAGGATTCTTAATAAGCTGGGCATTCACAATTCTTGGTTGTATGCTTTCATTCATGCTTTTTAGAACAAAAGTTAAATCTTGGGTTGAAAAATATGTTTTAAAAGGAAAACATAGTAAAGAAATAAAGAAGATTATGGGATTTATTGATAAGATATCATTATCAGGATTAGCTACTTTAGTTGCAATACCTTTTACACCAGCATTTGCTGTAAATATTGCTGCAGGTCTTTCCAATATATCCAAAAAGAAATTCTTGGTAGCTATGGTTATAGGTAAAACATTTATGGTTTACTTTTGGGGATACATTGGAACAACCCTTTTAGAAAGTATAACTCATCCTATCTATCTTGCCAAAATATTATTAATGCTATTAGCAGCCTATATCATAAGTAAAATAGTAAATAAACACTTTAATTTAGAGTAGGAGGATATTATGGAATTAGAAATTATTATAATGGGATTATTAATACTAGTAATAGTTTTATTAATTATTAGTATTTTAAAAAAGAATAAACCAGACAATACAGAAATGATAAAAGAACTAGGAGATTTAAAAAATACAACCACTAAGGATTTAGCTGAATTTAAATATGGTCTATCAAAGGAAATGCTTGCATACTTTAATGATTTAAATGAAAAAATAGAAATGAGATTAAACCAAATAAATGATAAAGTTAATGAAAAGTTAGAACAAAACTTTGAAAAGACCAACAAGACATTTAACTCAGTTTTAGAACGTCTTACTAAAATCGATGAAGCTCAAAAAAATATTGATGATTTATCGAAAGATATTATTAGCTTACAAAGTGTACTAACTGATAAAAAAACTAGAGGTACATTTGGAGAAGTTAATCTAAATTATATTTTAACAAGTATATTTGGAGAAAAAAGAGTAGTATATGACATCCAACATAAATTACCAAATGATTGTATAAGTGATGCCTGCATATTTGCACCATCTCCTTTAGGAACTATTTGCATAGATTCTAAATTCCCATTAGAAAATTATGAAAAGATGACTAATAAGAGTTTAGATAAAAACATTCGTGAGCAAGCATTCAAACTTTTTAAAGGGGATGTTAAAAAACATATAGATGATATAGCGTCTAAATATATAATTGATGGAGTAACTGCAGATGAAGCTATCATGTTCCTACCAGCAGAAGCTGTATTTGCTGAACTTAATGCCTATCATCCTGAACTACTTAAATATGCCTACCAAAAAAAGGTATGGATATGTGGTCCAACAACACTTATGTCTACACTTTCAACAATAAGCATGATTCTTAAAAATATTGAAAGAGATAAATATACAAAAGTTATTCATGAAGAACTTAATAAACTTGGAATTGAATTTAAAAGATATAAGGATAGATGGGATAAATTATCAAAAAGTATTGATTCTGTTTCAACGGAAGTGAGAGATATTCATACAACAACAGATAAGATATCAAAAAAATTTGAATCTATTAATTCAGTTAACATTGATGCCTTAGAACATAAGGAAGATTAATGAATACTCATTAAAAAACTTTTTTTGACTTTTATTTATTATTTTGATACTATATACCCGTTTAAAGGGGTCAATTATGAGAATCATTGATGAAAGAGATTTAGAACTAAAAAAAGCTAGAAAAATATCTAAAAAAACATATGAAAGTAATATGTATGAATTAGATGGAAAAGCTTATAAAATGTTTAAAAGAAGAACTAATAAAGAAAAACTAGAAATAAAAAAACATAAAGTCTTACTTTTAGAAGATTCAACTACAAAACAAATTGTTAAACCGGATACTTTAATTATGAAAAAAAGTAAATTAAGTGGACTTGGGATGGACTATATTGAAAATTTAGGTACACTTTATGATTTCTCTAAAGTTTGTAAGGAAGTTTCTAAATATTTGCTTGTAATAAGAAACGCATCTTTGGGCTTAAAAGATATTCACAATGATCCTCTTGAAATCGTTATTAATGATTTAACATTCTTTAATATAATATTTGATGAATATTTAAATACTTATTATGTTGATGCTGATAGCTACGAGGTTGGTAAATTCAAAGCAACATCTATAGCTGGTTTTCTAGCTGATTATTGTAAAAAAAGAGGATTAAATCCTTATCCAGCTTGTCCTTTATTTGATAGATTCGAATTTGCTTATTGCTTTATTGAAGCAATTTTTGGAAGAAGGATTAAAGATATTTCCTTTTATGAATTTGATGAGTTAGCTGAAAAAATTGAAACATTAAAAAATATGCGTTTATGCTTTAAACAAATTAAACAATGTGAAAAGGTACCAAATATACCATATATGTGTGATTTAATATCTGATAAGGATTTAAATACGCATATTGAGTATGATTTGCCCTTAATTTATAATAAATATGTTATGCCACCAGCTAAAGAATTGACTAGAACACTTAAATGAATTAAAATAAACCTAAGGAGAGAGAGTTATGGCTTTTAAACAGTATACCAAAAAGGAAGAGGATGTAATAAATCCTTATTTAACTAATAAACAGGCTCAAAGAATCAAAGATAAAAAGAAGCATAAAGAACTATTAAGAGAAGTTCGACTAGCTGGAAGAAGTGATTTAGTAAAAGAAGCAGAACGAATTCTTTTAAGTAATCCAACTACTCGAGTAACTTATGAATTTACAAATCCAACAACGAAAGCAAAACAGAATTTCTTTGGGGTAGAATATTCAGAATTTACAGCCTTACCAAATCAACCTATAATACATGGAGTTATAACTATTTCAGAATTTAACGAAGATGGTTCAAAAAAAGGTGAGAAAAGCGAAGATATTTATATGTACCAACCAAGATTTGAAGGTAAAGATCGTTTTTTAGTTGGACCTAGATATAAAGAAAATGGAACATTAAATAATAATGCCGTATATGCTTATAAAGATCCTGAAACTAATATAATATATGTTGGAAATATTCCAAAAAGAGAAATAATGTCTAATCGTAAATTTGATTTTGATAGCACCAACAGTGAAAACTTTAGATTATCAGGTGAGGCTATTAACGTAACTAATAGAAAACTTAAAGATATAGTTTCAATTAAATATGACACTGATCCACAAACGGGATATATTAGAACAGTTAATTTAAGAAATCCAGAGGAAAAAGCCAAATTAGATGCTTATCTTAGTAAATATCCAACTGGGGCCTTAGCAGATGATAAAATAGAGTCATTTATTCATAGGATAGAAAGTCAAGTAGAAGTATTTGAAAGAATAAATGAAAAAATTAATGAATCAGTTGATAGAATAGGATTAAGCGAGAATTATCAAGAGAATATGGAGAAAGCTAATGCTGCTTCATCTACAGGAGAACAACAATCAAACCTTGCTGATGAGAATGCTAAAATGATTAATGATGTCTTAAAGTATGGTGTTCGTCCAACTTTAGCTTCACCAATTGATGATGGAATAGGTGGCTTAGAAATCAGTAGACCAACACCACCACCACAACCTGGAGGAAGAAGACGCTAAAAGACCAATCTTGGTCTTTTTTTTATTTGACAAATTCACAAAAAATTCATATTAATAAAGGTATTCCTATGATATAATTATTAGTAGTAAGGTGATAATATGGAATTCATTGAGTTAAAAAATGTCTTTAAGGTTTATGATAATGGGGTTACAGCACTTGCTGACGCTAGCCTTTCTATAGAAAAGGGAGAATTTGTCTTTATCATTGGTCAATCTGGATCAGGTAAATCTACATTAACAAAACTATTATATAGAGAAGAAAAACCAAATAAAGGTTCAGTTTATGTTGGTGGTATAAATGTTGCTAAACTAAAAAATAGTAATGTTTATAAATTAAGAAGAAAAATAGGTGTAGTATTTCAAGACTTTAAACTATTACCTAAATTAACAGTTTACGAAAATATTGCCTACCCACTTGAAAGTTATGGAATGAATCCAAAAGAGATAAGGGAAAAAGTTCTTATGGCAACAGAAAGAGTAGGATTAAAAGAAAAATTAAGAAGTTTTCCAAATCAATTATCTGGTGGAGAACAACAAAGGGTATGTATAGCACGTGCAATTGTCAACGAACCAAAACTTATTATTTGTGATGAACCAACCGGAGATTTGGACCCTAAAATAAGTCAAGAAATCATGGAAGTAATTTCAAAAATTAATGAAGAATTAGGCTCAACAATTATTATGGCTACTCATGATAAAGAAATTGTTAACAGAATGAAAAAACGTGTTGTATGCATACATAATGGTGTCATAGTATCAGATAAGAAGAAAGGAAGTTACATCGAAAATGAAGATAATTAGAATAATCAATAAAAGCTTTAGAGATGCATTTAAAAGTGTTTTTCGTAACTTCTCATTAAGTATGGCTTCTGTTTCTTGTACTGCCATTACATTAATCTTAGTTGCTATATCACTTTTAGTCACCTATAACGTAAATTCTATAACTAAAGATATTGAAGATGTATTAACAATTGTTTCATTTGTTGATTCATCAGCAACAGAAGAAGAAATTGAAAGTTTAAAAGAAGAACTTAATGCCTTAGATAATGTTGAAAAGTTAGAATATAATTCTAAAGAAGAGATAAAAGAAGAAGTAAGTAAAGATGAAGATTTAAGGCAAATCCTTGAAACATTAGATGAAAATCCAATTAGATCAGCATTTGTTATTAAGGTAAAAGACTTAAGAAAAATAGATGAGACAGCTTTCTTTATAAAGGGAAAAGAAAAAATTGTTGCTGTAAAGTATGGCGAATCTTTAGTAAATAAACTTATATCCATGTTTGATGTTTTAAGAAATGGTTGTATTATTGCTGTCATTGCACTTATTTTAGTAACAGCATTCTTAATTGGAAATACAATTAAGATAACAATTTTCTCAAGAAGAAATGAAATTTCTATTATGAGACTTGTTGGAACTAGTAATACAGTTATAAAATTACCATTTATAATTGAGGGTGCTATACTTGGAATTATTGGAAGTATAATCCCAATTCTTTTAACAATATATGGTTATTCCTTCCTTTATGATTTTGTTGGAGGGAAGTTATTTACCGATTTAATTGTTTTAGTTAGACCATCTGTAATCATTTATACTGTTAGTGGAGTTTTATTACTTGTTGGTATTATAGTTGGTATGTTTGGTTCTCTTCGTGCAGTAAGGAAGTATTTAAAAGTATGATGAAAAGATTATTAACGAATATCCATATTATCACAGTACTTGTAGTATTATTAATTCCAGTAGTAACAGTTAATGCTGCGAGTGATGCTCAAACATTAGCTGAATTAAGAAGAGATTTACAAGCATATAAAAACACTAAATCAAATGCAGTTAAAAATCAGAAGAAAACTCAAAATGAAATAAACAATGCTAAAGCCAATGTATCAAATAAACAATCAGAAATTGAACAAAATCAAAGGAAGGTAAATGATGCAATTAAGGAAAGTGAAAGCCTTGAAAAAGAAATAGCATCAGGAAAAGAAGAGTTAGATAAATTAGTTAAAAACTATCAACTTGCTAGCGGAGATAATATTTACTTAGAATATATTTTTGAAGCAACAAGTTATGAAGATTTAATTTATCGTTATTCTGTGATGGAACAAATAATGAACTACCAAGAAGAAAGAATTACATCATGGAAAGAAAAAATAGAATATAATAACCAACTAAAAGTTGATTTAGCAGCAAGAGAAGTAACTTTAAATAATCAAATAAAGTCTCTTGCAGATGATATTGAAAACCTAAGTGATGAATTAGAAGATTACTTCGATATTTCATTATCTGCAGAAGAAGATATAAAATCAACTCAAGAATTAATAACAACCTATGAAAAAATGGGGTGTAAAGAAAACCAAAACTTACAAGAGTGTATTGGTGCCTTAGGTGACACAAAATTAATTAGGCCACTTAATGGGGGAGTAATTACATCAGTTTGGGGGTACCGAACACACCCAACAACTGGAAAACCAAAAACTTTTCATAATGGAATAGATATTGGTGGAAATAGAGTTGGAACACCAGTTTACTCATCTGCTAATGGAATGGTAGGTAAAATAATTTATAAATCTTCCTGTGGTGGAAATCAGGTATATATATATCACAATATAAATGGGAAAAAATATACCACATCCTATTTACATTTAAATACTATCAATGTTAAACTAGGACAAGTAGTTAAAAATTCAACTATGATTGGAACAGTAGGTGGACAAAGAGGTACCGGAGACACATGTACAACAGGTGCACACTTACACTTTGGTCTTGGTTCAGGTTGGTATGGATCAGACTATACTAGCAGTTCAACATGGAAAGCAAGATCAATAAACCCAGCATCCCTTATACCATTTCCATCTAAAGGCAAGTATTTTAATTCTAGAAACCAGGTGAAATAATGAAAGAAAGACTTATAAGCGGTATAATAATAATCGCTATAGTAGCTTTAGTCTTATATCTAGGCGGAATCATTTTTGATATAGCCATTTCTTTACTCGCATTAGCTTCATTCTATGAATTAATGCGAGCAAAAAAGGATAAACAAATACCAAACCTTATGAAGATAGTTAGCCTTGTATGTATGTTTTTACTTATGTTTATCAATGTTGATGGTCATTCATTTGTTCTAGGATTAAGTTTTGAAACACTTTCACTTGTATTTTTACTTATCCTTGCTCCAACGGTATTTTTAACTAAATACAACTATCATGTTGATGATGCCTTTTACTTGGCAGCTATAACTATTTTCCTTGGAACTGTATTTAATTTATTTATAACAGTTTATCATGAATCAATGCTTTTGCTTATCTTCATAATTGTTATATCATTTGCAACTGATACATGTGCTTATGCAAGTGGTAAACTAATTGGTAAACATACATTTACTAAAATATCTCCAACAAAGACTATTGAAGGATGTGTTTTTGGAAGTATTTTAGGAACTATTATTGCAACAACCTACTATTCGACATTTATTTCAAATGAAATAAGTAATATAGTAGTTACAGTAATATGTATATTTGTTTTAACTATTATAAATCAAATAGGTGATTTATTCTTTAGTTTAATAAAAAGAGAAAACAAGATTAAAGATTTTTCTAATCTTATCCCTGGCCATGGTGGAATACTAGATAGAATTGATAGTATAATATTTGTACTTATTGCTTTAATGTTTTTAATTAAATTTATGTAATGGAGGTCTTTTGATGACAAAAACAGCAAAGAAAGAAATAAAAAAAGAAGAAGTCAAAGAGGAAGTTAAAAAAACAGAAAAAAAAGAACAATCTACTTTAGTTAGTCTAATTGAATTAATTGGAATAATCATAGCAGTTGTAGTTATTTTAGTGTTTTTTCCAAACACTATTGTCTGGAATATAGTAGTTTTATTACTTATTTTAACACTTCTAATATTTGTTCATGAGTTTGGACACTTTATTACAGGAAAATTATGTGGTGTTCATATCTATGAATTTGCTTTAGGTATGGGTCCAAAAATCTTAGGATTTAAAAGAAAAAATGATCCTACTGAATATACTTTAAGAGCATTACCAATTGGAGGTTACTGCCAACTTGCTGGTGAAGAAGGGGAAGATGACGAATCACTTCCAAAAGAAAAATTTATGTGTAATAAATCAAAACTACAAAGAGTAATAATACTTGTAGCCGGTGTAACAATGAACTTTATTACAGCAATTATTTTATTATTCGTTATCGGACTTATTTGGGGATCAACTGAACAAAGAAGTTTTATTGGCGGAGTTGAAGAAAATTCTCCTGCATATCGTGCTGGAATAAAATCTGGAGATAAAGTAGTTGGATGTAATGGTTATAAGATTGATACTTGGGATAAGTTATCAGTTGTAACAACTATGAAAAATAAAAATGATTATATTGAATATGTAATACGTCATGAAAATGGTGTAGAAGAAACATATAAATTAGTACCAGATGAATATGTTACTTATGAAGATAAAAATATCTTAATAACAGAAGAAAATACAAAAGAAAAAATATTAAAAGATAATAATTGGAATGAAAAAGATGTAACAATTGGTAAAAAGATTGGTATATCAGCACCAACAGAAAAATTAAAAGGTTTTATTCCTTCTATAAAATATGCGTTCCGAAAATTTAGTAATATTGTTGTAATGATGTTAATGATTATCTCATCACTTATAACAGGCCGCATTGGACTTGATGCTTTATCTGGTCCAGTAGGAATGTATACTGTTGTTGGTACAGTTGCTAAATTTGGACTTGCAAATATTATCTATCTAGCAGCTTATCTTTCGGTAAATTTAGGAGTAATAAATATCTTACCATTCCCAGCCTTTGATGGAGGAAGAGTATTATTTGTTGGAATAGAAGCTATAACTAGAAAAAAGGTTAATCCAAAAGTAGAAGCAGCTTTCCATTCGATTGGATTTATTCTATTAATGCTTTTAATGATAGTAATAACATGCCAAGATATTCTTAGATTATTTTAAAACATCTTAATTGATGTTTTTTTGTGTTCTATTTTTTATTGCTTATTAAAAATGTGGGTGCTATAATAAAAACTATAGGGAGGTTATGGGAAATGAGAAGAATAGAAAATGCAAGAATAGCAGATAACATAAAAATTAGTGCCACTAACATTTATAGATTAACTATTGCCGGTGTTGAAGATAATATTTTACCAGGGCAATTTGTTAATGTAAGTGTTCCTGGAGTATTACTTCCAAGACCAATCTCGGTAACAGATTATAAAGCTAATAATGAATTAACTCTAGTTTATCGTGTTGTTGGAAAAGGAACAGAAATTATGTCACAAATGAATAAAGGGGATGTACTCACACTACTAACAGGTTTAGGTAATGGTTTCAATCTTGAGGCTGATACGGAAAAACCTTTAGTAATTGGTGGTGGAATGGGTGCAGCTCCTTTATTTTATTTAATAAAGGAACTAAAAAAAAGAAAGAAAACTCCAAAAGTATTATTAGGTTTTAAAAATGGAGAAGATGAATTTCTAAGAGGGAAGTTTAAAAAATTATTAGATGATATACATGTTGCCTATGATGATGAAGGAGTGCTTGTTACAAATCTCTTAGAAGAACTAAATGAGAATGATTATGATTATTTTTATGCCTGTGGACCTAAGCCAATGTTAAAAGCAGTAAGTGATGCATCATTAACCGATGGAGAATTAAGCTTAGAATCACGTATGGCTTGTGGAATTGGAATGTGTAAGTGTTGTAGCACGGAAACAACAGATGGTATGAAAACGCTTTGTAAAGACGGACCAGTTCTTAAGAAAGGTACTATTAGGTGGTAAGTATGGGAAAAGAAGATTTTGATACAAGTGTAATTTTAAGTGGTTGGGAACTTGATAATCCAGTTATTCCAGCTAGTGGCTGCTTTGGATATGGTAATGATGTTAAAGCATTTTATGATATTAATAAACTTGGAACATTCTCTTTTAAAGGAACTACTAGAAACCCTCAAAATGGGAACCCACTTCCAAGAGTAGCTGAATATGATTCAGGAATGATTAATTCAGTAGGTTTAGAAAATCCTGGAATTCATAAAGTAGTAGACGTAATACTACCAGAACTAAAAAAGACTTTCCATAAAAAAGTTATTGCAAATATAAGTGGAAATTCTATAGAAGATTATATGTATAACTGTGCTTTAATAGATAAATGTGATAACGTTGGAATAATTGAAGTAAATGTTAGTTGTCCAAATGTTCATGGTGGATCATTACCTTTTGGAAGTGATCCAGAGGTTGTAAAAAAAGTAACACAAGCAGTTAAAAGTGTTACTACAAAACCAGTTTATATAAAGCTTACACCAAATGTAACAAATATTGTTGATATTGCTGTTGCTTGTTGTGAAGGTGGGGCTGATGGTATAGTTTTAATTAATACATTACAAGGTATGAGAATTGATATAAAATCAAGGAAGCCTATTTTAAATAGAGTTATGGGAGGTTGCTCAGGACCAGCAGTATTCCCAATTGCTGAAAGAATGGTATATCAAGTTTATGATAATGTTGATGTTCCGATTATTGGTGTTGGTGGAATAGACTCAGCTGAAAAAGTAGTTGAAATGATGTTAGCAGGAGCAACAGCTGTTGAGATTGGTACTGCTAATCTAGTTAACCCAAATGCTTGTTCTGAAATAATTGATGACTTACCTAAAGTAATGGAACAAAATAAAATAAAATCGCTAAAACAAATTATAGGAGGTGCTCATTAATGGGTAAAAATGTTATTATTGCATGTGATTTTAATTCAAAAGAAAAGTTAGAAGCTTTTTTAGACAAAATGGAAGGAGCCGATAAAGACTTTTATTGTAAAGTTGGAATGGAGCTATTTGATGCTGGTGCACTACAAGGATTTAACCCAGTACAAATTATTAAATCAAGAGGTCATAAAGTATTTTTAGATTTAAAACTAAAAGATATTCCAAATACAGTTTCTAAAACTGCAGCTGTCCTTGCAACTGCTGGTGCTGATATGATTAATGTTCATGCCGATGGTGGATTTAAGATGATGAAGGGAGTCGTAGATGAAATTAATAAAATCTATGATAAATATGAAGAAGAATTAAAAGACTTAGAAGATGATCATTCATATACAGCAGAAGCTTTAAAAGACTCAATTCAAAAGAAATTAAGTGAAAGACCAATACTTCTTGGTGTAACTGTTTTAACTTCTATGAGTGAAGAAGAACTAAGAAATGAAATTGGTGTTAATAAAACTCCAATGGAACAAGTAGTAAACCTTGCTAAATTGTGTAAAGAATCTGGATTTGATGGAGTAGTATGTTCACCACAAGAAATACTTGCTGTAAAAGAAGCTTGTGGAGATGACTTTATTACAGTTACTCCAGGAATACGTTTTGCAGATGCTAAAAAAGATGATCAAACAAGAATTGCAACACCAGCATGTGCAAATATCATGGGTTCTGACTATATAGTTGTAGGTCGTCCAATTACACAAGCAGAAGATAGTATAGAAGCTTATAACAGATGCAAACGTGATTTTACAGAAACTGTTAAAGATGAAGAAGAAATCGAGAATGCTAAAAACTATATAAAAGATTTAAAAGATAAAGTTAAATCTCCATCAGATGTTGTTGCTCAAGAACTATTAGATGCAAAATCATTTATTATAAACACTGAAGATCCATTCTTACTTAAAAGTGGTGTAGCTGCTCCAATATATATGAATAATCGAGATCTTTATAAATATCCAAAAGAACAAAGAATTATTATGGATTATTTAGCTGATTTAGTAAGAACTTATTATCCTACTGCCGAAGCAATATTTGGAACACCTATGTCTGCAATAGCTTTTGGTGGATTAGTAGCCGAAAGATTGGGACTTAAATTTGGATTTGTTCGTAAAGAAGCAAAAGATCATGGAATAAGTACTAATATTGAAGGGCCAAAAGATCCAGGAACTAAAGTTGTTCAAATAGAAGATTTAATAACTTCAGGTGCAAGCTCTTTGGAATTCATTCGCCCATTAAAAGATGCTAACATGGATGTATTAGGTATTGCAGCTATAGTTGATAATGACTTTGTTGAATCAACTAAACTAATCGAAGAAGGAATTGAATATCATGCTTTAACAACTGGAACTAAGATTGCTGAGTATGCAGCATCATCAGGTATTATTTTACCAGAGGATGTTGGAAAGATTATGGTTTACAAAAATGATCCTAAAGATGAATCTTGGATGAGTGATTTAGCAAAAGAACGCATTAATGCGAAAAGACTAGCAAGAAAAAATTAAAGATACAAAAAACTCACAAATGATGTGAGTTTTTATTGTTGATTAAAAAAATTATGTTGTTAATACTTGTATTTTGTGATAGAATTAAATAAGGAATAGAGGCGGTTGGATGAAAACTTTTGAAACCTTCATCGAGAGTGAAGCATTTTTTCCAGTTTTGATTCTTTTACTAGTAATGCTAGTAAGCGTCTTTATGTGGATTGTTCTTTCCAACAAGAAAGAAGAACAAAAAAGAAGAGAAAAGAAAAGAATTAAAATAGATGAAAATGCCGAAATTAAAATTGTTTTTGATGGACTTGAACATGATGATGTTAAAATGCAAAAGACTAAAAGAGAACAAACTGATGATGAACCAGAAAGAACTGAAATCGCAATCGTCGAAGAAGTTGCTACACCAAATGATTATATAAATATCGAAAATGATAAAAAAGAAATAATTTATGATATCGATTTACCTAATTTTAATGAAGCAAGATTCACAAGTGAAGATAAAGAAGATTTAACTAAAAATGTCTTCTATGGAGATTTATCTGTTCCACCAGTGCCTGATATTTTTTTAGATGATGATTTTTCTGAAGCAAAATCTAAAGAAAGTGGAAATGATTTAGTAAAAGATAAATTAGTAGACAATAATGAAAAAGAAGAAAGTGTTATTGAGGTAGAAAAAGAAGAAAGTAGCGTTGAAACTAATGCTTTTAATTCTACTCCAACTAGCGATAGAGAAATACATGAGGATGTAAAAGTCGATATGCCAAAAGAATATGTTGGTGAAAAAACTGAAATATTTGATTTTCCAGATTTTAATCAAGATGATATATTCTCAACTGGCGATATCGAATCAGAAATAATAACAGCTGCTGAAGATTATATTAAGGATATAATGAGTAGCAAAAAAGAAGGATAAAATTATGACAAAGATAGTTGAGTTTGAGAAAGTATATTTAGAGTATCCAGATGACTTAGAAAATACTGAAGAAAAGGAACACCAAGAAGCTATGGAAGAGTATGAAGAAATGCTTAAAGGAAGAACTCAAAAATTAAGCCTTGAAGAGCTTCAACAAAAACTTGAAGAAACCCAATCTTTACATTTATAAGACACATTTTGTTGTCTTTTTTTTTTATTTATGATAAATTTTATTAAGGTGAGACTTTATGGCAAACGCAAAAACAACTGCATATGATGCAAATTCAATAAAGATTCTAGAAGGACTTGAAGCTGTAAGAAAGCGCCCTGGAATGTACATAGGTTCAACTGACAAAAAAGGGCTTCATCATTTAGCATGGGAAATTATTGATAACTGTATTGATGAAATTATAAATGGTTATGGCTCAACTGTTAAGATAAGACTTAATGGAGATGGATCAATTACTATAGCAGATAATGGTAGAGGTGTTCCTATTGGTAAACATGAGTCAGGTAAATCTGCTCCAGAAGTAATTTATACAGTCTTACATGCTGGTGGTAAATTTGAAGAAGGTAACTATAAAGTTTCAGGCGGACTTCATGGTGTTGGTGCATCAGTAGTTAATGCCTTATCTAAATGGATGGATGTAACAATTTATCGTGATGGATTAATTTCTAATATTAGATTTAAAAATGGTGGAGAAGTTTCCAGTCCTCTAAAGAATATTGGAGAATCAAAAAAAACTGGGACATGTGTAACTTTTATGGCAGTCTGTGAAAGGGT
>CAZWST010000008.1:0-39700 GCA_964636965.1 uncultured Muribaculaceae bacterium | reverse complement strand
ATATTTTAAGAAATTCTTTTTATTACAATACATATAATAATTAACATTATATTTTTCTTTTAAGTTTTCTGTAACACTTGATTTTTCAGTAATAAGTAAATAATTATAATCATTAAATATACTACTTAATTGTAATAATTGAGTTAAGTGTCCTCCAATACTTGAAACAAATATAACTTTTTTTGGTTCCTTTTTCTTTTGTTCTTTCTTTACTTTTATTTTTCTAAAAATACTTATTATGATTAAGACTAGAAGGGCTCCTAGTATTGCACCACTTGTATCAATTAGGGAGTCACTAAACTGCCCAGTTCTTCCACTTACAAATGTTTGATGGTATTCATCAAATAAAGCATACATAAATGAAATAAGTATTGTTATTATATAAGATACTGATAATTTTAGTTTAAATCTTGTTAAGAATACCATTACTAAAATTGATAAAATAAAGAAGACAGTTGCATGTGCACACTTACGCATTATTGGATTAATCTTTTTTACAAAAGCAGCTTTGCTTTCCTTAGTTGGATGTTTATCAGTTATACCAAGTTTATTAGTAACACGTAAAACATAGTCAACTATTTGATCAACTGATGATGTGCTTTTGATATTTGATTCAAGTCCACTCATATTTGATAATGAGAATATTGCAAACATCCAAGCAATTATGCAAACAAATGGTAAAAATTTTCTTTTCTTAGTATTTCCAATATTATCAATAAAAGACTCGATTGTATCAAGCATCTCCTTATTATGATTCAACTCAGTTGGTTTAAACTTTTTTATATCTTTTATTGCTTTATCTAATTTTTTTAAATCTCTTAAATATATAACATGTCCATCATTTTCAAATTTCTCGGCTATTTCGAGTTGATGGTCATTATTATGTTCTCCATACTTACTTTGTCTAGGTACAACAATAATTTTTTTATTGTTTTCCAGTGCTGTAAGGATTGAACCGGCTCCGGCATGTGAGATAATAAAATCACATTCCTTAACCAAATCAGTCATTGTTTTAGTATCCACATAGTCAAATATTTCCATGTTTTTACTTTTATATGTTTTATAGGTAAATCCAGCTTGTACTAGGACCTTATCCTTAATGTTTCCATTTTCTATATTTTTATCTATTGCACGTAAAAGTCTATCAAAACTCTTATCTTGAGTTCCGAGTGTTACTAGTATCATTAGTAAATCCATCCTTTATAAATAGCTTTTGGGTATAGTTTTAGCATAGATTCCCATTGAACTAAAAATAAATCAGCAATATGGTATATTAATCTACCAGTTATAGTTTTTGAATTAATGTTTGCAATAGTTTCAATATAGATTACTTTTTTTCCAAATATTTTAGCAATACAACAAATTGGTCCAGCTGTATGAGTTCCCGTAGTTACTATACAGTCTGGTCTAATTTTTATAAAGTAAAATAAGGAGATAAAACAATTTATTAATAATTTAAAAGGATAACTTATTGGATGATCTTTGGTTCCATATAAAAGATAGAATACTTTATTTTTGAATTCATCCTTTAAGTAATCATTAGTCTTTTGTTTCTCAGTTGCTATGTATGTATTATATTTAGAAAATAAGGGACGTAAACGCATTAATTCATGGAAATGTCCACCTGTACTAGATATAAACAATACTTTTGGTTGTCTTTTCATAAGTTTCCTCCTTATAAATTATTTATCTTTTTACGAATAGAGTCATTATAGTCTTTTAAGTCATTAAATGTGTGTTTATGCTTTTTTAATGACAAAATACTTGTCTGAACATTATCAGTGCCTTTTATATATCCATCAACATATTTTTCTAAATGTTTTGGCATGATTACATCAACACCTAAAGATGAGGCTTCAAGGAATACCATTCCTTGTCCTTCATATCTGCTCATTAAGATGAAGGCATCCATTTTATTCATGGTTGGATATGGATTACTTAAAAAACCTGTTAAAGTAACTAAATTATCTAACTCGTATTCACTTATCTTTTTCTTAATGTTATTAAATTCAGTACCATCTCCAATAATATAGAAGTGATAATTAGTAAGTTTATCTTTTATCGAGTTAATTTCATCTATTAATAAATCAAAACCTTTTTGGTGTACGACTCTTCCACAAGAGTAAATATTGATTTTATTTTCATCTACTTCAATAGAAGACTCACTTTTAAGTTTTTCTTTTATTTCATCAGTATCAATAAAATTTGGAATTACTTCTGTTTCTTTATTCTTTATTTTGTTTACTCTTATAAATGATTCTAAAGCTCCCTTTGATACTCCTACAAATAAGTTAAAATATTTATACTTTTTTTTAAAGAGAATGTGAAGTATACGATAAAGAATCTCTTCTTTAATTTTTACTTCTACATCATTATGAACCCACATTACTTTACTAATTGATTTAGTCTTTATAGCAGCAATAGCTGTTTCGTTAGAATAAGAGTTAAAATCTACTACAGTATCGTAAGTCTTACTTATTTTAGGATTATAAAATAACTTTAATATAGATATAGGTATTAATTTAGTGATATATGGTAATTTCTTTATATACTTTATAGTAACATTCTTATTTATATCATTAATAAATACATTTTCTTTTTCAGTTAAATATAAATCTACTTCATACTTTTTATAATCAATATTATTAACAAGATTAACACATGATTTTTGTATACCACCTATATTTAAATCAACTTGGAATATCGCGATTTTTTTCATAATCCTCACCCTTTTTAATTATAAAACAAATAAGCAAAAAATAAAAGAGTAGCTCCTCTACTCTTTTATAATTGACTTAATCTTTTATATTTCATTCCTTGGATTTTTCTCTTAGCTGCATTTACTGTTCCATAGTTTGGATACATTACATAGTCTTTTGTCTTACCAAAGAATATGTAGTCTTGTCCACCTGATCCAGTAACTGATTGAGTTTTAATTACCCAGTTTGGATTTTCAAGTAAATCTTTAACACTTGATGTAACTAAATCTTGTGGAATTGTAGTTGTATAAAATCCACTTACGGCTGATAAGACACTTGGGTATTTTATAGCCATAGCTGGTGTTTTCATTTTATTTAATATTGCCATCATTATTTTAGCATTATTCTTTTGTCTTTGGTTATCGCCTGATTTGAATGCAAGTCTTTCACGAGCTACAGTTAGAGTTTGTATACCATTTAATCCTTGGCATCCTTTTTTTACATATAATTTTTGTCCATTTGAATCATTGTAAGTATCAAGTACCATAGCGTGAGTTGTTGTGTATTCAGAATCTGAGCAATATGTTATACCACCTACTGCATCAACAAGCGCAACTAAACTTCTTGTATTAACTTTAATATAATAATCAATCTTTACACCAAATAATTTTGCAACAGAAGCCATATTAGTTTCGATTCCACGAGCCCCCATATCACTTAGTTTGTCTCTTCTTCCAACACGTGCATCTGTTATGTAAAAATCTCTTGGTATAGTTGTTAAAAGTATTTCATTGTTAGTTTTATTAATTGATACTAACATATTAAAATCCATAAATGTATTTGTAAAGTCATAGCCACCTAAGAAAATATTATAATATTCTCCTGGAGTAAGTGCTTCGTATTCATGTTTTACATCTTCATCTAATTCTTCATCACCTACAGCTTCATTTGATAAAGCTATGCTTACTTCAAATTCATATAGAACCTTTAATTCACTTACATTTATTGCGTTTTGACTTTCTTTTAAATACACATATGTTGCATTGTCCAAAAGAATTACATCTTGAGTAATTAAAGATTCAATTTCCGTATATTCTAAGAATGTTTTTATATCTTTTTCTGCAAGTGTTTGAAACACCTTATCTTTTTCTGGTAATGTATCTAAATATCCGATATCTTTTGTTTTTAAATCTTCTTCTGAATACGCATTTTTACTTAATATTACATAACTTGCTTTGTATTCTTTTTCGGCATTACCAAATGCTTTATCTAAAAATTTATTTGTTGTTGTACCATAATAAATTACGACAACTGAGAATATATTTAGTATTAAATATAAAATAAAACTAAATACTTTTACAAATCCTCTTTTATTTATAAGTAAGCAGAGAGATGCAATAAAGTTAATAATAAACAATGCTTCGCAAATACGCACAAAATATTTTGTTGGTACAACCCCTAAATCAAATACAACTTTACATGCTACTATAGATAGTAATAAAAATACAATAGATAATACTATCCTAACACTTCTTTTTAATCTCATATTTTATTCACCTTCTATAAAGAATTATAACATATAATACCATATAATAATAGAAAAAGATGGATAAAATCCATCTAAATTATTTCTTTACAAGTACTGGTGTTCCAATATCAACATACTCAGCTACAAAGAATACATCATCTCTTAACATATTACAACATCCGTGAGATCCATCAGTAAGGTATGTATCTCCTCCAAATTCCCAGTCTGCTCTCCAACCATGTTTATTTTTTCCACGTTGTTTCCAGAAATCACATGAATGATATGAGGCATCATGTAAGCCTTCATTATCATGGAACTTCATCATAATATCAACTGGAGTTTTAGATCCATTTTCACCAATTAAATTTCTAGCGCCTGTTATGTTATAAATCTCCCACAAACCTTCATCTGTATGTCTTTCCTCAGTAGGTGTTCCAGTAACAATTGGACACTCTTTTATTACTTGATTGTCAACATATAATATTAATTTTTGTTTACTTATATCTATTACTACTAATGTTCCGTTTAATTCAGCAACATTTTCTTTAGAAATATAACCAATATAATCTTCTGTTTTAACTAAATATACTGCTTCATCTTCATCATATACTTCAAAGCATTCAAATTTAGGTATTGTTATAGTTTCTTGAACTCCTGATTCACTTAAATAGTCTGGTATTACCATGTTTACATCTTCTACAGCATATAGTATTTTATTTATTTTACTATGTATATCATATACTTGAGCAATTGAAGTAGCATCTGTACTTACATAGGCAGTTTTACCATAATAATCAACTTCATAATATCCTGTATCTAAAGTACTTACATAATCTACTGTTCTTCCTTCTGGTAAGTATCCGATTAATTCTTTATTATCTAAAGAACCAAATATTTCTGTTTTTTTATTAGCAACTACGACATCAACAGATATTACATCAACTGTATTTTCATCCTCTTCTTCATTTGATGAAACATCATCTTTTGCTTCAATTGTATTATTAATACTTTCAACAAATAAATCGTCTTCAAATTCACTTTCGTAGTTAAAAGGAGTTACTATTAAATCAGATGTAGTAGTATTTTTACTTCCACAACCAAAAGAAGTTAATCCAATTAAACCAAGTAGTGATAATGTTGCAAGTTTCTTCTTATATTTTTTCATAATAAAAACCCCTTCTCAACTTGGTATATTATAGTATATTGAGTGGAGTTTGTCAAATGAATTATTTGGTATTTTTTAATACATTATGGTATTTATATTTTAATATTTATTCATTAAAATTAATAACCGGATTGTTAGATTGATATATATCACTTTCGTAGGATATTTTTTTATCTAATGCCAAGCGGTATACTGCAAAACATTTATTAATGTCTTTTTGTTCTAATAGTTCAATATTGTTTGTTATTTCATTATAGATGGCATCATCAATCATCCAATTAAGTGCTTGTTTATCCGCTTTTAATTCATACTCTTCAGTGTTATCACTCTCATATGTAACTATTGACCCACTTTTTGCACGGTTAAAGTCACTTTTACAATGAGCTAATTCGTGAAGTAATGCAAAATAAATATCTGCAATTCTTTTATGCTCTCTTGTGATATATATAGCCGGTTTATCATTTAATACTTTAAATGCTCCTCGCACTTTAGTACCAGATAGATCATCTTCAATTACTAAGAATATTCCATTATCATTAAATGTATTAACAAGTAATTTTTCATTAAATTGATGACTCTTAGCCTGTTCATTAATAAAATCTACTAGATAGTTAATATTATCTTTAGAATATTTATTTACTTTTTGATCAAATGTTAATTTATAACATCTTTCAAGCCATAAGACTAAAAGTTCTTTTTTATCATTCTTTGATTTATAGAAAATACTATTATCTTCAGTATAAAGTTGATTTAAATCTGATATTCTAAGAAAACACATCAAATCTCTAATAATGCGGTAGTCATTCGTTTCGTCATGAATAATAATTCCATATTTTTTGCTTGCTTCTTTATAATTAAATCTTTTTAGATATTTTTTTATATCAAGATTATTTTCATGCAAAAACTTTTTATTTCGCTTGTCTAGTTTAAAGTCAATCTCAACATTTTCTATATATGAAATTGGAATACCTGAAACAATAGAAATATTATTAATTATATTATATGTTAATTCTACCTTGCCATTAATAATATCAATTAAGTTTTTTTGTGTTGTTCCAATTCTAAAAGCAAAATCCTTCTTACTTATGTTGTAAAAGTCTAAATAATCACCTAACTGACTGCCAAATTTATTCATCATAATAAATCACCTTATCCTTGCTAAAATCTTCATAATACTTAAAACTAATATATACTAATTCTACTTCATTTGTTTCAATAATAAATCTAACTATTAATCTTTTCATCCCTTTATTTTTACATAGATTAAACGAATAAAATTCATTTAACTCATGTTTAAGTCTTTCTAATTTATATATCCTTGATAATGGGTTATTAATAAGAAAACTTATATTTTGAGAATAACTTATAAGAAAAATAATTCTTTCTAAATTTTTTAGTTCTTCAGTATGTTTTTTTAGTTTTTTTAATGTTGTCACATAACTTTTTGTATACCTAATTTTAATTGTTGACTGATTCATCGTTGTCCTTGCTATACATATATTAACATAAATGTTAATATATATCAGTTGATTGATTATTATTTAATAATACTCATAATTAATATTACCTGTAAAATGTTGTTTTACTTTTGATAAAATTAAAAAACTCACATAAGTGAGTTAATTATGGACATATATAATACTTTATAATTTACTAAGTTAAGCAATAATTAAAATACTAGCTATCGCTAATATAATTAAAATTACATACTTAATTTTTTCTTTGATGAAATACCCTATCCTTAAAATAAGCATCTGAAATCTATATTTTGCTTTAAAATCATTTATTTTGATTTTTATTAGATCAATTTCCTGCGCTTTTTCACCATTAAAATCATATTTTAAGCGTGCTATTATTCTTGCAACTAAGAACATTTGATGACATGTTGGAAATAAATATTTAAATCCTACTTTTTTACCTTTTTTAATGTTTTGTTTCTCTGTCGATGTATTGGTTGCATAAACATTATCCATATAAAATCTTAGTGCTTTTATACTTTTAGCAGAACAAACCTCGTAGCTTTTTTGCATTAAGCTTCTAAGCATTTCAACATCTTCTTTTGTTAAACAAATTTTGTCTTCTGGAAAAGCATTTTTATAAGCTTTTTTAATACTAAAGTCATTTAAGAATAATGTAGTCCAAAAAGTTAATATCCTTTTTTGAAGTTCTACACCACTTTCTTTAAAATATTGGGTTGTTATATTTTTAGTTGCATTAGATGCTGTTATTTTTGATGTAATAAATGCTGTTATAAATGATATTATAAAGCCTAATACAGTAATACCTGTACTTGTATTAAAAAAATCAATTATTTTTTCCATTTTAATTCTCCTTCTTAACTAATTTTTTGTGTTGGGTAAATATCTCTTATATTTCTATGAAAGTATTTACCATGCGAGTCTGCATGCATTAATTCTTCATAGATACTTTTTGGTACATTAAAATACCTATATAGACTTTGACTATTAAACTCTATTTCTAGAATACAGTTTTCATAATCATACCCTATTGATGCTATATCTGATGATATCACTCTAATTCTTTTCATATTATTCTCCTCCTTCATATTTTTTTATTTCATTATTGATGTGTGGTGAAAATGTATTATACTTATAAGGATCTAATGATATGCAATAACTATTGTTTAAATGTACAATATCATCTAATTCCTTTTCAAATTCACTTTTTCTCTTTTTTCCTCTTTCTTTTCTTTTTTGCTCCCTTATCCAGATAGCTTTTTCAAAATCAGTTAAATCACTAAAGTTTAAACCATCTTTAAAATCTTCTGGTACTGGAGTTAAAGAAATTTTGAAACATTTCTCACTAATTAATTTTAAAATTTCACTTTCTTTTTCTTCTACAGATGCTTCGCCAAATATTTCACTTTTCTCCAATGCACTATAAATGCCGTCTCTCGTTTCTTCATGTAGTATAGCAGATAGGTACCCATAAATCTTTTGATTATATCTGCACTTGATTTCTGCTAAAAGACGCATATTGATTATCAGTCTGTAGTAGGGCATGTTTTCTTCTTTTTTGATGTGCTTGATTATTTGATCTTCAAGTTTATCAAAACTATCTTTTCTTATATTTTTAATAGTACATTTTGAATTAATATTTTCCATGCATCCAATTAAACCTATTTGATTGTTTGGATGTCTTGAATCATATTTAGATAAAACGGCATATTTTATAAATACTTGATCATGTGAAAGAATAATATATGTCTCGTTTTTTTGCGTTTTCTCTATTATATTTAGTATGACTTTTCTTTTATTTTCATCTGTAGACGATGCTGGATCGTCAATTATCACTATATCTTCTTTACAAGAATATATAAATAGTAATAGTGCAAGAATATTTTTTTCTCCATGAGATAAATAATTTCTTCTATCCTTATTATCTTTATCTTCTATATGTGTTAAAACTACATTAGCCGTTTTTGATATAGAATTATATTCTGGAAAGTCAAATCTATAAGGTATACTTAATTCCACTAGACTATCGTTAAGTTTTTTTAAATTTCCTTTTATTAGCTTGAACGTTTCATTGCATAATCTAGCAACTTTAATTCTAATTTTAATTATATCTGCATTTAATTTAGTTATAATATCATATACATCTGGTAACATTCTTTTAAAATCAGGTGAGCATTTTATTTTTTGAAAGTTAGATAAATGTAAATTCCCATAGTCGTTAATACAAATAGTTTCCAAAATATCCGTTAATTCATTTTTTACCTGATTCAATTTTATTAGCGAATCTTTTAGTTTATCTAGTTCACTAATTTTAGAGTATTTAGGTAGTTCAATTCCAAACTGCGCAAATTTTTCCTCATGCTCATAAAGTAATTTGTAGTTATCAAGATTTATAGACATTATTGCTGCAACTTGATTTTTTCTATACGCCGTCATCTTTCTTTGACAAAAAGGACATTTCCCATCTAAATATAGTTCTTTTTTTAGTTCAACTCCCTGTTCAATCCAATTTAGATAGTCTTCTCCATATTTTTTATAATCTTACAATTTTCTTTATAATTGTCTGTTGATATTTCGTTTTCTAATTTTGAAATTGTAGAAGATGCAGTAAAATGCTCATTGCTTATTTTCTTTCGACCAGTTATAGATTTAATAATATCATTTGCGTCATTTATAAATTTACGAATCTCGTCTTCTTTTTCATTAATTGGTCTTAATGCTGATTTAACTTCATTTCTTAAATCTTCTATTTTTTCACCTTTAGAAAAAAGAATTCTATAATAATCCTCGTTTTCAGCTTTTTCAGCCAAAAAGTGACCTATAGTATTTTCGTTAAATATTAATACTTTTGATTTATCCACAATATCGGGTATTGTGAAAACTTCCATATCTTCCTTGCCAATTTTTATATTGTCTTTAGGATTTAAGTCGACAATTCCTCTTACTAAGGATGTTTTCCCACTTCCGCTTGGACCATATATGAAATTGATTTTGCCATCCTCAATTTCAGTTGTAAGTTCTTCAATTCCACCATAATTTTTAATCATTATTTCCATATAATCATCTCTCCTTCATTTTTGAGAGAAACTATAAACAAACAAATTAAACATTAGGTAGTTAACATAAAATGACAAATCTTAATCTAAGTTATTGATTTCATATTCTTTTTTTGGTAATATAAGTATGAAAGATTATTTTTTAACTCATTTTTCAATAAAATTGTCTTTCGTTCTCTAGTTTCCTATACTAGATTAATTTGTTTGATTATAGTCCTCTATAATCTTTTATGAAAGAACGTTGGTAGCGTTCTTTTTTGGTTAGCACTTTTGTATATTAAGTGATAACTTAATCAAACAATACCATAAAAAATCACATATAGCAAGTAAATTTTAATAATTTGTTAATAACTTTTTTAATTTGTCGAAAATACACACAAAAAAGTTCACTTTTGTGAACTTTTTCTTTTGTATACATCTGTGTTCATTCGTTTTTAAACAAGTTTTTTCTTCTTAGCTATAAACCATGCCAGTGCGCCTATACTTCCTACTCCTCCTATTACACCTACTGGAGAAATATCTTCATTATTATTTTGATTATCTTTTTTTGCGTTATCACTGGTGCTCTCATTCTGACTTTCTTCTTGCTTAGCCATGGTTGTAGTTGAAGAAGTAGGTTCAAATTTTTCTATTGTAGTTATAGTAGTCGGATATCTAGTAGTACTAGTAGTTGTAGTTGGTAATAATCTAGTAGTGATAGTTTTTATTGTTGTTCTTTTAGTTGTTGGTCTAGCTGTTGTTTGCTTCTTTGTAGTTTTTCTTTTAGTTGTCTGAACGATTCCTTCACATTCACATGATGGACTTACTGTGCCATCGTTACATCTATATTTTCCAATTGATGTATCACAATGTGATACACCTCCATGATAAGAGCAGCATCCACTTCTTGCATTAACATTACTTGGTAAAATAATTAATAATAAAATTACTATAAACACCTTGTACTTCATATAAACACACCTACTTTTTTTAATATACTTTCTTTCTAGTGCTAGAATAACATAATAGTATATATAAGTCTATTATTAATTGTATTAGGTTAATATTTAAAAAAACTCACATCATTATGTGAGTTTAGTCTCTTGTATATACATCTCTTGTATACACTTTGTCTTTTATAGATTCTGTTAATTCATCTAGTCTATTAGCAATTACGACATCAGACATATTTTTAAATGATTCAAAGTTTTTTATAACTTTGCAATCATTAAATATATCATTTTTAAGTGTTGGTTCATATATTACTACTTCAACATTATTATTCTTAAGTCTTTCTATTATACCTTGAATAGCACTGGCCCTGAAGTTATCTGAATTAGTCTTCATAGTAAGTCTATATATACCTACTACTTTTGGATTTCTTTTTAGAACCATATTTGCTATATGATCTTTTCTAGTATCATTAGATTTTACTATTGCTTCAATTAAATTTTGCGGAACATTCTTATAGTTAGCTAAAAGTTGTTTAGTATCCTTTGGTAAACAGTAGCCACCATATCCGAAAGATGGATTATTATAGTGATTTCCAATACGTGGATCTAAACTAACTCCATCAATTATATCTTGAGTGTTTAGACCATTAAGTTCTGCATATGTATCAAGTTCGTTAAAGAAAGATACTCTTAATGCTAAATATGTATTTGCAAATAATTTAACAGCTTCGGCTTCTGTTGAATTCATAAATTTTACTATGATATCATCTTTTAATGCTGCACCTTTTAAAAGATTTGCAAACTTTTCAGCTCTCTCACTTTTTTCTCCAACAATTATTCTTGATGGATAAAGATTATCGTATAAAGCTTTTCCTTCTCTTAAGAATTCAGGAGAAAATAAAATATTATCAATATTATATTTTTTCTTAACTCCTTCAATAAATCCAACTGGTATAGTAGATTTTACTACCATTGTAGTGTCTATTCCCATGTCAGTTACTTTTTTAATAATATCTTCAACACTTGAAGTGTCAAAATATCCAGTTTCTTCATCATAATTGGTTGGCGTGCTAATTACAACAAATTCAGCTCCTTCAAATGCTTCTTTATAATCTAGAGTTGCTCTTAAGTTTAAATTCTTATTCTTTAGATAATCTTCAATATATTCATCTTTTATAGGTGATATATGGTTATTAATCATCTCTACTTTTTCAGGTATTACATCTAGTGCAATTACCTCATTATGTTGACTAAGTAATGTTGCAATTGATAATCCAACATACCCAGTACCAGCTACTGCTATTTTCATATATATTATCTCCCTTTTTCATGTACATAATTATACCATATAGAAACCTATTTGCCAAACACGGTTGACATAATACACGATTAATGTTATATTAATGGCACATAAGAAATTATGTTATGTAAGTAATTGCATATAATATAAAAAAGCAGGTGAAGCCAGCCTTAAATGGCAACTAAAAAAGTGAGTGATGCCAGCTCTATAAATGGCAACTAAAAAAGTTAGAGAGCACTCTAACTTTTTTATAATTTTATTTTTTCAAATAAGGATATAATGTTAAAAAATCTTAATTCACTTTATAATCTATATAAGTCAGATAATTTTCCATTTAAATTTAAAAATAAACTTTGAGATTTGATATTTTTTAAAGGAAAAGTATAGTATACAATAAAAAATAAATCTTTAAAATTTGTTTCTTATTTTCTTAGCAGTTCGGAATACGGCCCATTTTCTTCTATAATCTCTTCTATTAGTTCTGATGCAATAGATCTGTCTAGGTAGTACCTATTCATAAGCATATATAAATATTTTATTAGCGGGTTGTCGCTTTTATACTTATATCTTTTGGTCACAAAATCTATAAAAAAAGACTTGCTAATTTTGAATCTAAACTTATTTTTCTTAAAAAATTTTAATGCATCACGATTGTCTATACTATTGCTGCCGAACATACAGGCAACTCTTATAAAAAAACTTTCCCCTGGATAATATTCGTCTAATTTTTCACTATTTATAATATTCAAAGATTCATCATATTCTTCTAAATCAAAAAGAACTATAGATTTATGTAGAAGTAAATTTTTATAGTATGCATTATATGTTTCATCGTTCTGAAACTTTATTTCATTACTATTTGATATTAGAGTATTTATTGTTTCTAGTAAACTATTGTTAAACAAATATGTATAATTGTTGTTATACTTAAAATCTATTGACATTCTGAAATATTTGCTTTCAAATATTCTTTGATTTAGAAATTTTATTATATATTTAATAGGCCCAGATTTTTTTTCCACTCTATCTTGCATTTCTTTTATTCCATAAAAATATTGCAAGCCCTTTTCTGGTGTTTTTGAAAATAAATAAGATAAACCAGTTAAATAATTAAGCGCAAAATGAAATTCTTTAACTAATCTATCTATTTCTATCAAATTATTATTTAGATTAATCTTATACTTTTCTCTAAAAATATTGTTTATTTCAATTTGAAGATTCTTTTTATAAAAATCCAAATCATAATCACTCAATATATCTTCAATATAAAAATCTATATTTTGACTTTCTATCTGATATACTTGTTCCCCTCTTTCCTTTCCTGTTTCTTCTGTAATTAATATTGCAAAACGGATATTGAAGTCCTTAAAGATTTTAGATTCTAATTTATCTCCATCTTTATATTTCTTGAAATCTACTTTTTCAAATATTTCAAGGTTATATTCATTGGAAAGCTCCCTCTTTAATTTGGATATAAAAATATTTCTACTCCTATCAGTTGAATCAACAAAACTTTCTTCTATAAACAATCCTATACCTGGTAAGCTTGTCTTGTTTTTTAGCATTGATTTATTCATAAAATAGTATACTCCCCATATTATAAAAAGTATTGGTATAATTAAAAAGATTATGTCTAGGTTAATGTTTGCCTTGTATATATTAATCGCAAGAATAAAATGTCCATAATAATTTTTTAATAAAAAAATGCTAATAGCTATGGGAACAACAAGAGAAATCATACTTCTTTTATACATATTTAAAAATTTTTTTGACCAGATTAATAACTCCTTTAATTCACTCATGAACTTACACCCATCCTGTCTATTTTTTGTCAAAGTAATGTTTCTATTTACATTATAATACAATAAGTACTTGCGTGCAAATCTTTTTCCGCATTATTTTAAGAACAACAAAAAAACTACTGATTCATCAGTAGTTCGCTTACATATAAAATTCTTTATACCATTCAGCAAATTTTCTTAGTCCCTCTCTTAATGGCGTATTAGGTTTAAAACCAAAGTCTCTCATTAAAGGTTCTGTGTCGGCATATGTTATTGGTACATCTCCTGCTTGCATTGGTACTAATTCTTTGTGTGATTCAAAATCATAATCTTTAGGTAACACACCAGCACGGACTAGTTCCTCTTGTAGTATATTTACAAAGTCAAGTAAATTTTCTGGATTAGAGTTTCCAATATTATAAACTGCATAAGGTGGTTCTGGTAGTCCATCTTCACCAGTCTTCTTCTCTGGAGCTCCTTGCATTACTCTTATGATTCCTTCGACTATATCATCTACATATGTAAAATCTCTTTTGCAATTACCATAGTTAAATATTTTAATAGTCTCTCCTTTAATAAGTTTATCCGTAAAACCGAAGTATGCCATATCAGGTCTTCCAGCAGGACCATATACGGTAAAGAATCTTAACCCAGTTGATGGTATATCATATAGTTTAGAATATGCATGCGCTAAAAGTTCATTACTCTTCTTTGTAGCTGCATATAAACTTACAGGGTTATCAACCTTATCATCTGTTGAATATGGTACTTTTTTATTAGATCCATAAACACTTGAAGAAGAGGCATACACTAAATGTTCAACTGGATTATGTCTACATGCTTCAAGTATGTTGTAAAAGCCAATTAGATTGGCCTCAATATAGGCATCAGGATTAGTAATAGAATATCTTACTCCTGCCTGAGCAGCTAAATTAACTACTACACTAGGTTTATATTCTTCAAATATTTTATTAATTAATTCTTTATCTGCTAAATTACCTTTAATAAAAGTATAATTATCAAAATTTTCTAATTCTTTTAGGCGAGCTTGTTTAATTCTTACATCGTAGTAGTCATTCATGTTATCTAGACCAACTACTTTAACTCCAGATATTTCTTTAAGTAATCTTTTAGTTAAATTGGAACCAATAAAACCACTTGATCCAGTAACTAATATTGTTTTATTTGTTAAATCTATTTTATTCATTTTGTTTTCTCCTTTTACTTAATAAATTTCTTAAGAATAATCTTAAAAAAAGATTTATTAATGTATATAAATAATAGTCCAGCAAAACATAAATTTACAATTGAAAGCCAGATTTGATTATAAAATATGTATTGCACTATCACAAAATACATAAATATTAAAAAATAGATTTTTACATTATTATCTAATTTTAATTTAATCTTATTTTTTAATCTTATTTCTCTAAAAATAACAATAAATACATTTGCCACAAGTGTCGAAATAGATGCTGCATAAAGTCCAATAAAATTAATTAAAGATAAATTCACCACAACATTAACAATTGCTGCCAACACCGTTGAGATTCCATTTTCTTTTGGATTTTTAAAGCTTATCTGAATACCCCCAAGGAACTGAGATATCGAATTAAAGATAATTGAACAAGTCAATATTGGTGTATGAAATCTAGCTAAAGAATAGTCCGACCCAAAAATATAATCGAAGAATATAAAGTTACAACTTATAATTCCTATACACAAAGATATAATTGTTGCAGTAGATCTATTATATACCTCATTAATAAATTTATCTCTATCTTCATCATTTGCTTTCTCTGAGGCCGTTTGTTGCCACGAGATACTAAACATTCCGAAAACAGACGTACATAAGGAAGGAATCTTATTGGCAATAGCGTAAATTCCATTCGCAACACTTCCAATAAAAAACTTAATTATTGTTCTATCAGATACATTAACTACCCACCATGAAATATCATTAAAAATCAAAACGTAGGAATATTTTATCATTTTAATTATAGTATTAAAGCTAAGATCTTTTAATGAGAAATATTTCCAATAATGAGTCAACAAGAATATAAATATATTTCCAATAAAGTAACCTAATGCGTAGCCATAGATTATTCCATTAAGGCCTAAATTACAAATTTTAATAAAAATAGTTGAAAATATTGCAATGAAAAGAGTCGATAAGGCCATACATAAAGAATAAATATTTAATTTCTTTACACCTCTTACAAAGCCTTGAAAATAATCATTTAAAGTCTGACTAACAAAGAGTGCAATAAACGGAACAGCTAATGACCATCCTTTAAAAATTTTTATTAACATGATTATCAAGCAAACAATTAATATATTAAGAATATATACAAATAATCCGCTAGTAACAATTTTCTTTTCTTCATCTTTCTTTTGATCGACTAGAAATCTAAACATTGCCTGCCCAGATGACAAGGTTATAATTGGAATTAAGAGAGTTACATATGTGCACAAAAGATCAAACACACCATAATCACTAACAGTTAGCCATGCCGTAAAAAACGGAATCATAACAAATTGCAAAACTTTTGTCATCATAGTTCCCGCAGATAAAAGCAATGTGTTTTTTAGTAAATCATTCTTCTTATTCATTTTCTCAGCCTTCTTTTAGTTTTTATAGTTAATAGAATATATTTTTTTATATCCATCGTTTACTGAATCTACAGATATTTTTTTTCCATCGTAACTCCATCTAGGATGCAAATCACATCTAACGTCATCCTTGTATTTTGGGGGGGAGTAAAATTTTGCTATAACTTTTGGTTCATCATCATTTTCTCTACCCACAAATACCTTAGATACTCCAAAAATATTAGGATAGGTATCACTAACTATCATACCACCACTATAATCATAAGTACAATGCCCATCTTCAGTTATATTTTTCCATATAATTTTGTAATCTTTTTTCTTGTCTTTTAAGAGGTAATAGTGATTACCATCATTTTTTTTCCTTAAAAACCCTAGTATTTCGGTTTCATTTTTCCAACAACAATGCGAAACCATATTATCATCGCTTAAGTTATACATGTTACTTCCATCTATATCACAAGTGATAAGCCTACTAATTTTTTTATTTTCTGACGACCATCTATGCAAAAACATAAATCTTGTATTAGAAGGATTGATTACAATGTGATTAACTTTATGAAAAGCTTCAATCATATCCTTTCTATTATCAAAATCAAAAAGTTGTTTATAAGTAATTAAACTATTAATTTTTCCAGTTATTAAATCGATTTTCCATATACATGTTTCATCAGGACATTTCTCGTTTGCATTCGAACATTTCTTATTACAATAGCCATATCCAGGACGGGCTTCGTGAAGTCTAGAAAAATCAAGTGTAAGAGCAAATTTTCCATCGCTAGAAATGTCATAAATTGGCATTTCAAACGTTTTTATTATACTTTGGCTTTCTAAATCATAAATTTTAGATACATAGTTACCATTTTCAAAATCGTTAAATATTATTTTCGACTCATAATCTGGTCCTACCCATTGAGCCATACATCCCTGTTGTGTATTCCAACAATTAGTTTCTGCTATAACTGATTGTTCAAAATTTTCTGTGTCAATAAGTGTAAGGAATGCTTTACTGCTGTTGTCTGCTTCACTATTTGCATTTTCTACTGTTAATGTAATAATCTTCGTTTGTGATTTGTTCCAAGGACTTTTATTATAATAACCGAAAAAAGAATTTGCTTTATTTTTTATTATTTTATTTATTTTTTTTGATTTATTACAATTATACTTAAAAAACAAAAACGGATAGCATGTTGTTTTAATCAACATTTTAATTATTTTTTTTAATTTTTTCATATTAACAATCCCTCACCTGTGGCACATATTTTTTTCTAAATATCCAAGATACTTGATACTTAACTGTAATAAGTACTTTTTTTATAGCTACTAGCGTCATATTTTTTAAAAAGAATTCTTTTATGAATATTGTATAGTTGTTGTTTTTTAAAAGTGTTGAAAGTAATTTTGAATTAAGTACTTTTGTTAACTTCTTCTGATTATAGATTTTTAAAGATAAATTTCTTTTTAGTATTTCATTTATAAGTTGTTTTAAACTTTCTGTGGAAAAATACTCTTTAGAACGGCCGCTTAAATATAATAATTGTCTAGCATAATAATCGCAATTTCTAAATTCAAGTTCTTCTAAATTACGAGAATAAATATACTTACATAAAGCATTTTGTTCTTCTAATTTTGAAGTGGATATTTGATTATAATGTGTTCTGTATAAAAGTCCAACCTTATTAATAACACATAGATTACCTATTTTGCTACATCTAGACCATAATTCATAATCTTGAGAATATTTAAAATTCTCATCATATTGTATATTGTTTTTTAAAATAAACTCCTTCCTCATCATTATTGATGGATGAGCTAAGCAATTATAAAGAAACAATTGTGATTTTATGCCTTCGGAGTCGTTATATAAATTAACGCTAAATTTCTTGCTATTGCCGAAATTTTTCGTCATAGTAGAACATATATCTACATCCCTATTTTTTTCCATAAATTGTACTTGAATGGCAAACCTGTCAATTAAAGAAATGTCGTCACTATCCATTCTTGCTATATAGTCACCTTTTGCAATGGACATAGCCTCATTTAAAGACTTAGTTAGGCCAAGAGATTTTTCGTGTTTTATAATAGTTATTCTTGGATCTTTATATTCCTTTAAAATTTCATAATCGTGCTCACTGCCATCGCATACTATTAAAAATTCAAAATCAGAATAACTTTGTTTTAATATGCTTTCTATAGACATTTTTAACATTTCATCTTCGGTATCTTTAGTTGACATTACAACACTTACTAACTTATTCATTCGAACTCACCTCTGTTAAACATTTTTCTCTTTATATTTATAAATCTTATATAAAATATTGTATAGTGGCAGACATTTTATAAATAAAAAAGCTTGAATTTTTTTTATCTTACTAATTTTTTTATTATTATTTATATAACAATAATTATCTTTAACATTTCGTCTCAATTCAGTTATGTCGTTTTTATCTAATAATCCTCCTGCTGAATAAACAATATTATATGATGTCATATTTGCTGATACAAAAGAACTTCTCATATATGTTTTTAAATTTGGATATTTTTTTTCTACATATAAGCATTGTTTTAAAGATGCTTCTATGAAATCTTTATTTAATTTCTTGCTTTTAGATATACTACCATCTCTTTGATAATAGTAATAAAGCGGGCGGGATAAAGAAACTACACAATTTGCATTGTCAAGGATTTTATACATTATAAAAAAGTCTTCGCTTATTTTTCCTACTGGAAACATTATATTCTCAAACAGATTCTTTTTGAACAATTTACAAGTGGCGGACATATCAAACTTTTCAAAATTATTCATCTCAAAAATTGCTTCAATATTGTTCATTTTGTAGCAATCTTTTTCTTGCTTGAATTTAATATATTTTTTACCACTATCAAAAATTATAAAACGATTACATATGGAAATATCTGCCTTATTGTCTATTATAGCATTCAACATAACTTCAATTGTTTCTGATTCAATAAAATCATCACTATCAACAAAAAAAAGATAATCTCCTGAGGATTTAGCTATTCCAAAATTTCTAGCATCTGAAAGTCCACCATTTTGTTTGTGATATACTTTAATTCTAGAGTCTTTTTCTCCTAGTTCATCACATATTTTTGGAGAATTGTCAGTTGATCCGTCATCAACTAGCAATATTTCAATATTTGAATACGTTTGAGCAATAATTGACTCAACACATTTACTTACATAATTTGATACGTTGTATACTGGTACAATGATTGACACTTTATTCATTTTTTTTATCAACCCTTTCTTTAAAACTAATTCCATTAACATTTTGTACTATAGTATTATCAGGAACATCTTTTTTTATCACACTATTAGCTCCTATAACACAATTTTTACCAACGGTAACTCCTGATAGAATGCACACATTACTGCCAAACCAACAATTATCCCCTATTATAACTTTTTTTATTTTATATCCTTGTTTTTTTATTGGGATATTTATTTTTGAAAAATTGTGGTTATGGTCATATATTAAAACGTTTTCTCCAAATAAGCAATTATCGCCAATTTTTATATAATTCATACAATTAAGAGAACAATTTCTGTTAAAAAAACAATTATGACCAATTTCAACTTTTCCTTTTTCTTCAATAACCATGTGAACTTTAGGGTAAAAGATTGTACCATTCTTTACAATAAAACTTTTTCCGTATAATATTTTCCAAATAAGTATTTTCACTTTACTTGAAATTCTTTTTAAAACTTTAAGTGCCACAACGCTTATATATTTCATAATGACTCTCCTTTTTCAATACTGTATTTATTTGAAGTGATACAAGCTACATTTGTAAACATTACTATCCATCCAATTGACCACGGAAGACTTGATGAGGTTAACATATTTAAAAAAACATATAACATTATAAGATTTGTGTATAAATTGTTTTTTGATATGCAAAAGAACGCATAGCAATATATAAATAAACAATATATGTTTAGTTCTAAATATATTTGAGTCAAATCCATTTCTAAAAATCTTCCAATAACGAGCAAACTACTTCCATAGCCATACGAAATATATTTTTTATTTTCCCATATTTTTAAAAACCAATTTCTACCAGACGTAAAATCAAATAATTTATCATATGAAATTGAAAGAAGTTCGCCCTGTAGAATTTTTGTGAATAAAACTGTGACTATTACAAAAAAAGAAGCTTTAAAAAAAGTTGATATCTTTATTTCGTTATCATAATGGATAAACTTTTTTAAGAAGATTATCACAAATAAAAATAATAATCCAAGTCTTTTGAATGAAAGTATAGTAAATAATAGTGTCAATCTATAATATTTTTCTAATTTTCTCTTTTCATGTTTATCACCAACTTTAGTTTTAAAATAATTGAAGAACAGAAACAATTGCAAAAAAGTGTCAAAAAAGTTATGACTTTCTGTAAAGCTAATTGAATGAAAAAGTTCAATGGCCATCCAATTGTCAATTTCTAAAAATTTAAATATTGTATGAGCTGGTTCAAAAAAATACATTATAATTGTTACTATTGTGGTAATTTTCATAAGTGATATAATTTTATTCATATCAAAAATATTTATCAAAACATATGCATATAAAGCAGGAAGAAGAAAGAGGGAAATTTGTACTAACACTCTAAAAGGCAATTGTACTCCTAAATTTTTGCATTTTAATACAGATATCAAAAAAAATACTATGGCAACTATTATTAAATAAAGTAATTCTTTCCCAAATATTTTTTTATCTTTTCCCATTTGTCTTTTTTCTAATAAATAAGTTAAAAAAGCAACACATGTAACGAGAGCAAAAATATAGTAACGCCAGTTGCTTATTTCATTTCCCATATTATAGAACACAATTAAATATTCATAAACAATTATAAAGCATATAAATAGAAGTGAATTAAAAAATCCTGTCCTGCTTAATTTCAACTTTCCGTCATAAATCATTTTTTTGCCTCCTCATATAATGTTAAAGTATTGTCGACAATACTATTCCAATTATAATTTTCTATAACATAGGATTGAGATTCTTTTTTCTTTTTTTTAACAATATCCGTATTTTCTAATAAATTAATAAGCTTTATTTTCAAATCGTCAGCATCAGACTTCTTAAATGTTATTCCATGATTTTGCACAACCTCAGCACATTCATCAATATTCGAAGTTAAGCAGCAATTGCCATAACTCATTGCTTCTAAAAGACTTAATGGCATTCCTTCAACATCACTTGGTAAGCAATAAAGATAAGCATTGCTGTATAATTCTTCTAAAACTTTCCCTTGAACAAAACCTGTGAATATTATGTTGTCATTTGATTTTGTTGATTTTCTTAATTCATTAAAATAATCATCTGTATCACTTGCTCCACCAGCTATAACTAATTTTTTTTCTGTGTTAATAGAAGTAAAAGCTTTTATTAAATAGTGAACACCTTTTTCTGGAACTATTCTTCCTAAAAACAATACATAATCATCTTTTTTTAAATTGTATTTTTTTGAAATTATTTTAGCTGATCTAATGATAGGAATATTCACTCCATTAGGAATATAATTTGTTTTACGATTATAGTTTTCTAAAAAATATTTCTGAACACTTTTGCTTAAAACTATTATTTCATCTGCATATTTAACTGCTTGTTTTTCTCCAAACTTTATTATTCTAGTTGCAATTCCTCCCCATTTAGCTCTTTGCCAATCTAGACCATGAATTGTAACGATTAATCTTTTTTTTGAAAAAAATTTCGGAATCCATAGCCAAAAACATGGACCTTCGGCATGAAAGTGCAATACATCATACTTTGCTAGTGTAGCTCTAATTGTTGAAAAGAATGACGACGAAAGTGCAGAAAGCCCTTTTATATCAATTGTGATGACACTTTTCATCTTTACGCCTTTATACTCCTTAATCTTTTCAAACTTTATATTTTTATCTAGAGCATGTTTCCCCTTTCGATTATAGCAAGTGACTTGATGTCCTTTTTTTACCATTCGTGTTGATAACTCTTCAACAACAACCTCAACTCCACCTTCTCTGGACGGAATTCTTTTTTGCCCTATCATTGCTATTTTCACATTTTCACTTCCTAACAATTAAAAAATCCTAATAAAAAAAGCTATATGCAGACTTTCGCATATAGCCTAAACTTCATTCTGCTATGATAATTATATCATAATCCTTTGAATACAACAATAAATGTTTTAAAGAATATCTGTATATCCATTGCAAGGCTAGCATTTTCTGAATAATCAGATTCTAATTTACATCTTGTTTTAAATGTTGTATTGCTTCTTCCACTTGTTTGCCATAATCCAGTAATCCCTGGTTTAGTTGACACTATTTTTTCATAATAAGGTCTCATATCATCTATTTCTCTAGGTAAATATGGTCTATTACCAATAAGTGACATGTCTCCTTTTAAGACATTAAGTAATTGAGGTAATTCATCAATTGATAATTTTCTTATAATTCTACCTACTCTAGTAATTCTTGGATCATTTTTAAACTTTTTATTTACACGATATTCTAATGCTAATACATCATCTTTACTTAAGATATCTTTTAATATTTCATCTGCATTAGTTACCATACTTCTAAATTTATATAATTTAAATAATTTACCATTAAGTCCGATTCTTTCTTGAGTAAATATTGCCTTGCCCTTTGAATCAAGTCTAATTGCTATTATTGTTAATAGTAATAGTGGTGATAAGACAATTAATCCTAATAAACTAGCAAATACGTCAAACGCTCTTTTTATAATGAAATATGCTCTTTTAGACAAAGTCATAGATGTATCAACTACCATTTCTGCGCTATGCATAAATATCTCTCCTTCACACTAGATTTCCCTTTTGTTGCACGCTATTATATATCTTCTGTAGCGTTTTGTCAAATCAAGGACTTACTTTACTCATTTATCAACATTATAGCATAAATATTTTTATTTGTGGACACATTTTACTAAATATGTCTAAATCTTTCTTTATTAGACAAATTTAAACAAAATTTCAGATTTTTTTAATCCTAATTTCCTTCAACCTAACTAATTATATCATAGATTCATGTATAAATGTACTACATTTTGTGTAACTTACTAAATGTAGTACATTTTTTTATAATTTTATTGTAAGAGGTGCGAATCTATGAGAGAATTTAAAATACCAAAAGCTTGCGCAGAAGAATCTGTATTAAAGACAATTAGAATAAAGTATTCGGTTCTAAAAAGAATTGAGGAACTATCTAAAAAATCTAATGTTTCTGTAAATAAAATCATAAATGAATGCATCGATTTTGCCTTAGAAAATCTTGATGAAACTAATTTAAACGACTAGTTTTTATATTAATTATTTTATATTTCCACCTAAAATTAGAAAAATATGTAAAAATATGTTATTATATTGCCACAAGGGGAAGGAATAATTATGAATGTTTTACTAAGTATATTAACATCAATTATACTATCAAGGTTATCGAATAATAATATATTAGTATTAGTACTTACATTTTTATTAAGTACTTACCTATTTAGATTTAAATATGATAAAAGAAGTTTACAAGTTGGCTCAATATTTGCTTTTTGTATATCTCTTATAATTAATTCTTATATAAATCTAAATATGCTTGAAAGTACTAAATTATTTAATGTAACTACAATACTTTCAATTATTGGTCTTATACCTATAATTACATATTTATTACTTTTTATAGCAAATAAAATAAATAATTTAAAGAAAAAAGATTATAAATTAGATAAAAAACTATTTAAAAATAGTAAATATTCAATAATAAGGTATTTTATTTTAATATTGCTTGCATGGTTACCCGTTATAGTATCTTTCTATCCTGGCATATTTTCATATGATGCAGCTGGGCAGTTAAATCAAACAGCTATGGGTAAATACTCATCTCACCATCCAATGGTTCATACACTTTTTCTTGGCTTTTTGGTAAAAGTGGCTGATGAATATTTAGGATCTGGTAGTATTGGTTTATTTATTCATATAATAATACAAACTATCATATTTGCTTTATCACTTGCTTATTTGGTTGATTATTTAAGTAAAGATAAGACAAATTTTATAATAAAGTTTTTAACATTACTGGCATTTATGTTTTTACCAATATTCCCAGTAATGGCTGCAACTGTAACAAAAGATGTCTTATTTGCAGCATTTTATTTAGTACTTTCAATTAATATAATTGAACTAATAAAAAAACAAGATAAATATTTAAATAAAACTTCTAATATAATTATTTTAATTATCTTCTCTGTATTAACTATATTATTTAGAAATAATGCTTTATATGCTTTTTGTTTATTCTTGCCATTTATATTATTTTATTTAAGAAAATATATATTTCACGGAATAATAATTATTGGAGTTTCAGCATTAATGATATTTGGAGTAAACAAATATATTGATTATAATTATGAACCTGATCTTCCAGCTGCTAGAGAGGCTTTGAGTCTACCTATTCAATTTATGGGTCGATTATATAACACCGAGGAGTTAAGTGAAAAAGATGCAGAAGATATTCAAAAGTTTTTTAAAAATAAAAGATTACATAGTTATAAAGAACATATAAGTGATCCGATTAAAAATACCATGTATAAAGGATATATAGCTAAACATGTTGAAAAGTTTGCTACTCTATTTTTGAGATTAAGTATAAAATATCCAGTTACTTTAATTGATTCATTTCTTTTAACTAATGAAACTTACTTTAATCCATTTGATGAAATACCTGATGATGACGTTTATAGGGTTCTTTGGGAAATAAGAGATAATGATGATTTTAGTAATTATGATATAGAATTTAGGTTTAAGGAAAACAAGATAGCTGGTTCTTATTATGCTTTACTAGAGATGGGTAGATATAATGAATTCCCACTATTTAAATTAATATTTAATATATCTATATATATTTATGTACTTGTATTTGCTTTATTCATGTTTGTTTTAAGAAAAGAATATAAAAGAGTTCTTGGAATACTTCCATTTATTACTTTATTTATAACAGTTCTTTTAGGACCGGTTGCAATATTGAGATATGTCTTACCTATTGTACTTGCTTGTCCATTATTTATGCATATGATTATAAAAAAAGAGGATTAGAATAAACTAATCCTTTTTTGCTGCTTCTAAGATTTTTTCTACTTCTTCAACAGACATTTTAGCACATTGTGATATTTTCTTTACTGGAATGTCATTTTCAAACATAGATATAATCATTTCTTTTTTTGCTTGTTCGATTCCTTGTTCAATACCTTCCGTGATTCCTTGTTCAAGTCCTTCTTTTAGTCCTTGTTCTTCAGCATCCATTTTTGCTATCAATAAATCATCTTCTCTTCTTCTTGCAGCATCTATCATTCCTTCATCACTCCCCAATGCCTTTAACATTTTTACTAAAGCACATCGCCCTGTATCGCTACCTGCAAGATTTTCCATACTTTCGTAATCCTTGCATAATAACATCGCGAAGTCCTTATATATGTCATTTACTATGGCACTATTGTAACATAATTCTTCCATTCTGGGTAGATAGATATGATGATATTCTATTCCATCTTCTGATATTTTATTTGTTGTATCTGTAAACTTATAATCTAATCTCTCAATCTGGTATCCTTCTGGACAATGAAAATTATTGAAGTTTATTTGTTCTACCTTTATTGGTTTATTATACTTATTTCCCTTATCGTCATCATAATAAGTCGTTATATAATATGTTAAATAAACTAAGCTTTTATTCATTACACTTTTTATTGAATTTGAACTACTGGCATTATTAAGTTCGATGTCTACTTTTACATCATCTTTTAGTAAAAGTACATCTACTTTATTTGCTATATTATCTTTATCTGTTAAACCAGTTTCATTTGGACCGATTCTAAATCCAGAAAATTCTCTTTTTAACACCCAGGATAAGATCCGATTAAAGTATATTTTCAAATCATCATCTGCTCTTAGCCATAGAGTTTTAAATACTATATCATTTAACAGACTTAAGAAGACAGCATTTTTTCCTTTTTTCACAATTTACCTCCTTTCATTATTCTTTTTACCTGAATTTTTTTACTTTACTTCTAAAATATAAAAAAAAGAATTGATTTTACAATTCTTTTTTATATTTTTTCATTAATTCATTTAAATTCATCATACGGTTATCAAGCTCATTAATGGCACGTGAATAATCAAATAACTCAACTTTAACATCTTCTGGTATCGAAGAATCATCAAATTTATATTGAATCTTATGGTCTAAACTAGCCCAGAAATCCATAGCTACTGTACGTACCTGTATTTCTGCTGGTACATATTCAACCTTACCTTTTAAGTATATTGGAACAAACACGATTAAGTGATAACTTGAATAACCTGATTCTTTGGGATTTGCTATATAATCTTTTCTCTCTTTTATAATAATATTTTTTGATTGAGCAATTGTTGATACTACATCATAAACATCAGGTATAAAAGAACAAACTATTCTAACACCTATTATATCAGTTAGATGATTAACTATATTAGATGTAGTTACTTCAATATTTTTTCTTATTAGTTTTTCTTGAATGCTTTTTTTGCTCTTTATTCTTGATTTTATATGTTCAACGGGATTATAACCATGCATTATAGAAAATTCTTTTATTAATATATCTATTTCTGTTTCTAGCATTTGTTTTCCAAATTCATATTTTTCCATAATTTCATCTATATCATTCACATTTATCACCTCTTTTTTGCGCGATTTATCAAGTATACCTTAATAAAAACAATATGTCAAACAAAAAGTAGTATATAATAAATACCACTTCTTATTTGTCGAATTGTGTCGAAAAACTAATTATTTTATAAAAATACACTATTATTAATAAATTATATGTCTAATCTTTGTTATTATTACGATTATTTAAGAATAAATCTATTCTTTTTTTAAGTAATTCATAATGTTCTGGTGTTAGATCATCAAGTGTAAAATTACCTGGACAATTCTTATCTTTGCAAAATCCACAAGATTGATCAAAATAAAATGGATAAATTTTACATACATCTGGTCTTACATCATAAATTAAGCATTTTCCATCTTTGAAAGCTGCACATAGGTTATCATCATATACTTTTAAATATGGTTTACCATCAATGATGCTTACGTATTCTTCTTTTCCAGCATCTAATATTTTCTTATACTCTTCTTCACTTAAAAGAGGCATACCAGAATCTATAACATCATCATATTCTAAAGATGCACTTAGACCAATAAACTTTTCACTGCAGCAGTGATTTGGGCATTTAGCTCCCAAACATTTATTTTGACCAATTGAGTCATCCATTTTATACTTCATTATATTCACCCTTACCAACTATTATTTTACAATATTTATAATTAATATGAAAGCTATTAATGCTAAATAAATAATAGTACCAATTAAAAAGCCACTTAAAGCACTTTTAGCTTTTAATGGTTCTTCTTCACTCTTTATTTTGCTTATAATTAATCCAAAGAAAGGAATGAGAACACTTAAGAGAAATAATGTATTATCTTTATGGTCGTAGTCATTTTTCATATGTTTAATGCTTTCTTTGGATGTAACACTAGACATCCCAATTGGAGTATTACAGTAAGGACAATTTCTTGATATTACCTTTATTTCTCTTCCACAGTTTACACATATTGCCATAATTAATCTCCTACTCTTAATATTCTTGTTGTATTTCCTAAAGTAAACTTAATTATTGATTCACCAGACTCACCAGAGATAGTTATACGATATTTATAACTTTTGGTATCAATACTATTTTTACCATCGTATTCAACTATTGGTGTAATTCCATTATCTTCATGAGTAATGATTAAATCACTCATAGTGTATCCTTTATTAGTTGAATCGTCTAACGTAATAATTACATTATACTTACTATCTTTAAATTCACTTAATTTGATGTTATATAGTTCTTCTACTTCTTTATTCTTAGTTATATGAATTAAATCATTATAGACATATAAATCTTCCGTAGTTTCTTCCCCGTTATAAAGAAGTTTTATTTTAGTTACACCTTCACTTAATCCTTTAATCTTACCATTTTCAATTGTAGCAATAAGAGGATTTTCCACCGTGATATTTAAATTACTTGTATCTATCCCGATGGGGTCAGTAATAAGATTTAAGGCATTATCTTTATTATTGTATATATAGTATGGATGATCTAGTAACTTAATTGAATGTATTTCATCAGGGGTAATAGTAATATCTATTTCTCTTTTAATATCGGCATATGTTGCAACTAATTTAGTCTTACCAACTTTATTTTTAACACTTATAACGAGATCTTTATCTTTCGTTTCAATACTTATTAAATCTTTATCATATTCATCAAATTTTAAATTATTAATTAACATATTAGTTGTATCTATATAATTGCTTATTTTATAATCATGATAAGTTTCAAAAGAAAGAGAATCTAATGTAAAATAAAAATCACAGTTGTTACAAAGGTTTATACTAGAGGTTTTTTCTTCTTTTTTATATGTTTCATTTGGTTCTTCGTATTTAACACGTAAAAATTTAAAAAATATAAATGACATGATAGATATAAAGATAATTGATAATAAAATAATCATATTTACTACTTTAATTGTTCCATCACTTTTAAAGAAATACTTTTTCATGCCTCATCACCACTTTATAAATTGATTATATCATAATTAAAAATAAGTAGAAATAATTCTACTTATTACTTAACATATCAGCTATAAATTTATACGTTGTACGAGATATTTCTTCCTCTTTAAATCCATCTATTGGAGCTTTTTCAAAACCTATGCATCTATCTGGTTCCATATTTTCAACATCTCCAGACACTAGTTTTCCACGATACCCCATAATAATCCAATTTATAAGTTTTCCTGTTTGTTTATCAACTGCAGGATTTACAACAGCACCTAAAAACTCTCCAATTTCAAATTCAGCATTTCCTGCTTCTTCTTTCAATTCACGAGCCATAGCGCTTCTAAAATCTTCATCAGTTTTATTAACTGATCCTCCAATTGCTTGAAGCATACCTACTTCATCTCTTGCCCCTGGTCCTCTTCTATTTAATATTAAATTATTATCTTTATCAAATACAAAGCAGATAACACAAGCCTTTACATCATTAAATTCAGTATCAAAGTTACTTAATTTATTAATAAGTTCTTCTATTGTTTTTACTTCATCTTTAAATAACATACTACCCTCTCCTTATTCTATTAATTATTATATCATATTATCTAAATTTTTTGGAACTTTATCATTAATAATTAATTCAATTATTTTTTCTTCTTTTTCTTTACTTACTTTTTTACCAGCTAAGTTTGCTAATTCTTCAATAATACTACTTAAAGTAGCAGGATCTTTCATATTTCCTTCGTTAAGCTTTGATGCAATATTAATTATATTTTCTTTTGACACATTGGTCTTTTTTTCGATTTTTTGGAATACTCCATCATTGATTTCCAAATTATCACCTCAATATATAATATGCCATCTTAGTGTTTTTGTACTATTTTCTTAACTAATCTTAAACTGTGGTTTTCTCCTTTTTTTAATTCAATTACTTCAATATCTTGTTTATATAACTTATTTACAATGTTAGTAACTAGTTTAGAACCATGACTTTCACCCATTTTAGTTACTCCATTTGAAAGAATAACACTGGTATTTCCATTTTCCCAAAATCCATAGCTTCCTTTCATAAATAGGCGGTTATATGGACCAATAAGGCCTCGATTATTTTTTGAAATGCCTTGAAAGAATTCTGGCGTTAAACAACCATGATTATGACCAGATAGAATAAGATTTACATTCTTTATTTCTTCAGGTAATTTATTATTAATTATTAAACCATTACAAGAATGTAAAAGCATTACTCTAAATTTCTTTTCATCACTTAATTCTTTTAAGTATTCATCAAGAATACTTTTAAATACTTTACTATCTTCTTTTTGAACATCATACCATTCCTGTCCTGGATCTAAAGAAGTAAAATCAATCGATTTAAATGAGAATGAATCCTCGCCTTTAAGAAGCACATGAATATTTTCTGATTCTTTAAGGGAATTATAATATTGGTAATTTGGTTCATATGTAAGATGAGCAAATAAGCCTTTTCCTTTTATTTTAACTAAGTCATGATTACCATTACTTATAACTATCTTTATACTTTTAACACTTTTTAAAGTATCAACTATTTCTCCATTATGGATATTATCTACTGAATCAAATAAATCCCCTGCTATTGTAATTACGTCTGCACCAATATATTCTGCATAACTGATTACATCTTTAAGATATAAAACATTACTATGTACATCAGTTGCATTTACTATTTTAATATTTTCATTTATTAAACTATCTTCTAAGCTATAATATTTTATTCTTAACATTTTATTCACCTAAATAATTATACCAAAATGTCTATTGTTATAAAAGATTAAATTATTGGAGATATAAAAAAAGTAAGAACTTAGGCGTTCTTACTATTTAGTTTATAAACATATACTTGATTATCTTTTAATATCATGAATGTTGCTTCATGTTTTTTTATTACTTCAATATAGTTTATTGGTAAATTTAGTTTTCTTGATGTTTCTAAAATATCTTCAAAATCATTAACAAATAAGATATCATATTTAGATAAATCAGGTAATTCTGTTAAATTTACTAAATAATCACTGTATCTATCTAAGATTTTATTTAATTTATCTTGATATACTGATACTTGTCCATTAACTCTTTTTACAATAAGAACGATAAGTAGTATAAATATTATTATTGCACCTAAGAATTCTAGACAAACAATTACATAAACTTTATTATCATCTTTATTAAGTTCACTGAATTCTTTTTTTATTTCTTCTGAATCATCAGTTAATGTGATATTTGTAATATCACTAATTGGTACTTTTACACTTAGTTTTTTACTGTTCATTAAAGATTTACCAAGTTTTTCACTGAAAACAGAATAGTTATAATTAATATCATAAATAATTTCACTTGTAACATTAATATCTAAATTCTTAATTTGATTTTGATATTCAGTAAGCAAACTATCTAAATCTATATCAAAATTACTACTTAAGTTAATTACAGATCCAGTAATAGTGTACTTGTTTATTTCACTTGAGTATATCTCGTTTTTTACTTCTTCTCCGCCTTGATGCATAACAATATAACCTTTTATAAAGTAACTATATTCTCCTTCAACTGGGTTTGAAAAAGCAGTTGATACATTAAAATATGTATTAATATTATCAACTAAAGACATTACATAATTAGTCTCTTCACTACTAGATTTAAAGAATGCATTATCAAATTGTTTAACATTATAACTCATTTTATTTGATTCACTGACAATGACATTCTCAATTGATAAATCTTCATCCCTTAAATTATAAAAATAATTAAAGAAAAAGGAAGATACGCCAATAAGAATAAATAAGACTACCATTAAACCATAATAAAGAGCTACCTTATTTTTTTTCACTAGTATCACTCACCCTTACCCTATTTTATATTCTCTATATAATTAAACAAAACACTCATATTAAACTCTAAAGGATATTTTCCATCTATATTTTGACTATTTTGTTTTAACACTACTAAAGCATCTTCTGATAACTCATTTAGACTCTTATATTTAATGGAAAGTACTACTTCATTCTTAGTGTATTTACCTAGTAAATCACCCGATATGACATTTGATCCTGTTTCAATTTTATTTGTTTTATTATCTTTAGCATATTTTAAACTAATTTCTACATAATCACTTAAATAATAATTCTTACCAGTTTCTTCACTTATACCTATTTTAGTATTACTTAAATCAGTAATTTCTACTTTATTAAGTAATGCATTAAAACTACCATTATTAACTATATTGGAATTAACTAGCATTAACTCTCCAAAATCATTTAAAGTAACACGTATATCCATCTTGTCATTAACGACACTTACTTTGTTTTCTTCAGTATTAGTTTTAACATCACTTATACTGACATCCCACTTTTTAGCTTTTGATGGTTCACTTGGATATGAGAATGTGTTAGTTATTGTAAAACAGGCTACAGCCATTAAAACACTCGATAGTGCAAATAATGTACCAAATATCCTATTCTGTTTGAAGTATTTCATAATACCACTCTCCATACTACTCTAAGTAAATTATAAACTATTTTTTGTAAAAAAAAAAGACAAATGTCTTTATTATTAAAAATAAATGAATTTAGTTAGAAAAATAGTTATCTATATAAGTGGATACTTCATTTATGGTATTAGAAAAATCATTAAAATCAACATTAAACCAAGTTATATCCATTTGATTATTAAACCAAGTATATTGTCTTTTAGCATAATTTCTAGAATTTTTCTTGCATTCTTCTACAACACTTTCTAGAGATTCTTCATTATTAAAGAAAGGATAAAACTCCTTATACCCAATACCAGTCATTAGGGCTTTTGAACGAATATTTTTTAAAGCAAATGGTTTTACTTCATCAATTAAAGGTATAAGCATCTTATCAAATCTTTCATTGATTCTTTCATATAGTATTTCTCTTTCGCATGTTAGACCAATAAATAATACATCGTCATAAATAAGTGTATAATCTTCTTTAGATGGAGTCCACCCACTTTCTAACTTTGTTAGAAGTCTTACTAAACGTTTATGATTATTCTTGTCAAATTCAAAATCTATTTCATATTCTAATATTTTATCTAATAGTTCTTCATTAGATAATTTATCATATTTATCATTTTGAATATCATCTTCTAACTCAAACTTATAATCATAAAATACACTTTTAATATAGTAACCTGTTCCACCAACAAATATAGGTATTTTACCCTTTGCTTTAACTTCCTCTATCTTTTTTCTTGCATCTTTTTGATAATCAAATACTGAATAATCTTCAGTTACTTCTTTAATACTTAGTAAGTGATGAGGAATATGTTGCATCTCTTCTTTTGTAGCTTTAGCTGTTCCGATATCTAAGTCCTTATATATTTGCATTGAATCAGCATTAATTATTTCTCCATTATAGATTTTAGCAAGTTCTACACTCATTTTAGTTTTGCCAACAGCTGTTGGGCCAGTAATAACTAAGATCACAAACATCACTCCTTAAATATGTTTTTATTATAATTAACTAAGGGTTACTAGTCAATAAAAAAGCACAATTCTGTGCTTTACCAAATGCCATTCCATTTTGCAACAGCTGAATTTATTGAATCATATTTAGAAGATGCATTCCCTAAAAGTACTATTCCTGCATCTGGATTAATAGTATGTTCTTTAGCTAATGATTCTGATACGCTTGATTGTGCGTGAGAATAGTCACCAACAGCTTTTTGCTCATTTATTGTATAATTGCCACTCTTCTTAACCTTGAATGAGAGAGTTTGCTTTAGTGATGAAAGAGAGCCACTAGGAAGTTTAAACACTGCAGACGTTCCAGATTGTTCTATTTTTCCAATAAATTTTTTTGAAGTTGTACATAATGATGAACTAGTACAATACCTTTGTGAAAAATTTAATCCCCCATCAACTGTTACTGATTCAAAAAAGCCAACACCAATTATGTCATAGCTTCTAGACTTTGGCATTTTTTTCCAATCTAATACTACTTCATATTTATACGCATTTCCTGATGAATATATATTTGTTGTTAATTTTTTATATTCTGTTGTAATTGTAGCGAATGGTTCAATTAACGAAACGTTTTCATATTCTTCTTTACTAATTTCAATAGTTTTTCCGTTTTGTTCTTTTAAATCGAAAAAACTTGTATTATTATAAATTGTTTTATAATATTTTGTATTACTAGATACCAAAATTTCGTTTTCTATATTTTGTGCTAGCACTAAACTAGGTAAGAAAGCTATCATACCAGCAAGTGCTAATAATCTTATTTTCAAATAAACACCTAACTTTCTATTTCTTTTAATACTAAATTTGTTTCAATCACTTTATTTTCTCCATAAGATATACGGATACTCATATCCTTATAATCGAAACCTTTATAATCACCTTCTGCATTCTCTCTTACCGAAAAGTAAAATCGAACACCATCAAGAAGATTATATAAATATTCTAACCCATCACAATCTATTACTCTTGAAGTCATAAATTTCGAATTAGATAGAAGTTCAACAACAACGTGATTTGTTTTTATTGCTCCAATTGTACCCCTAGGATTTTCTTTGTCAAGATAGTTTATATTATCAATAAATATCGTATTCATTCCTTTATTACGTATTAAATTGCCACTAACTAAGACAGTTTTATCATATGAAACAACTTCATAATAATGTAAATCATAATAATTTTTAGTAAGTCTATATATTATAATATTAGATATAGCTAATAAGAATAAAGTGATAGCTATAGATGAAAGTATTATTTGCATTTTTCTGTTTATTATTTTTTCCTTTTTTAAGTGCTTATTTCCTTCATTAGTAACGTAGCCATCAATTAATTCGCTTACTTTAATATTAAGTACTTCAGATATCTTCTTTATTGCATCTGATGATGGTTGATTTTCATCTCTTTCCCATCTACTTATTGTTTTTATATCTACACCTATTTTTTCAGCGAGTTTTTCTTGTGTTAAATTATTATCTTTCCTATATTTTGTAATCTTTTTACCGATAGAACTCATGTTTTTTCACCTCTATCAGTATTTTATCAAATATCATTTTATAAATAAAACTTTTTTTTATTTTTCGGTTTTAATATAGTATAGATTACTATATACTCAATATTGCTAATTATAAAAAATACAATTAAGGTTATTAAATATAATAATAAAACATACATACAACTCAGATAGTTCTTAATGATTATACAAAAAAATATACTTATTATACAAGGTATTATAGTTAATATAATGTAGAACAAATTAGTTGAAAATAAATTTTTGTAAAATATTTTTCTATTGGAATATCCTAATTTTTTTAACATTACAAATATTTCTTTATCTTCTTTTATTAAAAAGACTTCTACTATTATAGCAATAATAAAAAGTAAAAAGACTATTATCAAGCACAAATTACCTAAGAATTTTAAAATAGACACATAGTCCATATTTTCATCTATACAAGTCATTAATGCAAAATTATTTTTATAATCCATTTCAAGTCTAGCTTTGCCTTTCATACTTTTAAAAATCACTTTAGTATCATTTTCTTCTATGTAGCACTTGTCTATATTATAATCCTCTTTATTTAAATCTCTACAATCTATTTTATCTAAAAAAATGATTGTTCTATTTAATTCACTATTGATGATATCACTGCTCTTTTTTGAAACATAAACATAAACGCATTCAACTATAAAAAGCAGAATAAATATGCTAGTGATTATGACTACATAATTTTGGATTTTATCTCTTTTTATAATATTTTTAAAAAATAACATATTATTTAACTTTCTTTATTCTATTGTTTTCAATGGAATAATGTACATCTGCATATTGAATTAATTTCTTATCGTGTGTAGACATAATGACACACTTATCTTCTGATACAAGTCTTTTTAATATTTCCATTATTATTTTTGTATTTTTTTCATCTAATGATCCAGTTGGTTCATCTGCAAGGATATATGAAGGAGAATTTACTAATGCGCGAGCAATACAAACTCTTTGACATTCCCCACCGCTCATTTCTTTTGGATAATGTTTTTTTCTTTTCTCTACTTTAACTTTCTTTAATAATTTGTCTATATCTTGGTTTAATTGTTCTTTACTTTTGGATTTATCTAAAATACCTGCTATAAGAACATTTTCATACGCTGTTAGTCTTTCATTTAAATAGTAATCTTGAAAGATAATTCCTATTTTTTTAAACCTAAGGAGTGATTCTTCTTTATCACTCAAATTCTCAACTCTTTCCCCATCAATTGTATAGACCCCTCTATCAAAGTTTTCTAACATTGCAAGTATATTTATTAATGTAGTTTTACCAGATCCGCTTTCCCCAGTAATGATATAGAATTTGCCCTTCTCAAATTTTACATTTAGATTTTTAAATATCTCTATTTCTTCATTTCCTTTTTTATATGATTTACATAAATTTTTTATTTCCATTTTAGACTCCTTTTTGTTCTAACATAGATTTTAATTTTTTGTTCATTATTAAATATGGATAAAAAAGACTTATTATCACTAAAATTACATATGACAATGGACTTATCACGAACTCTATTCCTTCGTAAGCAAAGGATAAGCCGTATTCTAATTTTAAAATATTAAAAATAGATATAGATATTAATAATGATACTATTGTCGATATAGATATTCTTATTATATACTCAATAGAATATATTTTTGATATTTTATTTTTTGCATAACCAACACTTCTATAAACAAGTATTTCTTTTTTTCTATCAGTTATATCCCTTTTTATAATAAACGATAACAATAAATTAATAGCTACTAGGATTATTGCTAATAAAGCAAGGCTTATAAATTCAACTACAAAAATAAAACTTCTATTAAAACTAAAATTATCGCTTACAATGTATTTTTTCCCTTTTAATATTTCTTTTACGGCATTAACATTACTTATCTTATCAACAACAATGTTTTTCCCTGATTTTTGTTGCATTTCATTATCAATATAAATAAAGCTTGTTATGGATTCAATCGTGTCAAGCGATGCAAAACATTCATTATTTGAACTCATATATTTCTTGTTATTATATGTTCCTACTATTCTGTAATCAATATCTTTTTCTGCCAAAACTTTATCAACAATCTTATTATTAACTAAATCAGAAGTATGTTTTACTAGATGTTCTTTAAATTTTTTGTTCATTAACTCTTTAGTGTCATAGGTATGATTTTTAGTATATTCAATGTCCGACGAATCATTTGTTGCTATTAGCTTTTTAGGGCATATTAAGTCGAATCTTTCTAGTACTTTTGTACCATCAATTATTTCCAAATTGTCATACTCTTTGAATGCTATAGGATTTATTATAATTTCCCCTAATTGATCGTTGGAATATGGAATAGAGCCATTCCTATCATATACCATATTGACGTGTTTTATATTGTATAATTCATCTACATTTGAAACATAACCACTTATACTGATAGTTCTTTTATTAATACTTTTAGTATTTATATTATATATTGTTTTATTAATCATTAAAGATACATTTGTTAACAAAAATAATATTGAAAGTATTATAACCATAATTATTTCTAATAGATAATTTTTCCTTCTTTTTAAATTTATTATTGAACTACATAAATGCATAGTTATATCACTCTCCCATAAGGATTTGAGCTTTAGCAACTCAAGTGCTAAAGCTCTTTATATTATTTTTCTCTTGAATAAATGCCAACATTATCTGATAAAAAACGTCCCATACTTGCGCCATTTCCATTGTCAAGATGCGTAGTATATTCGAAACGATATGTTCCGCTTCCTACTTTCCAAAAATCCAATATAGAATTTTTTGCAGATGTTGATGCAACTACAGCCTGTGTACTTATAACTTTTGTACCAATAAGATTCTTCTTTCTTAATGTAACATCCATTCTAGCTTCTCCTGGAGTAAAAGAACCTTGTTCAATTGACTTCCAAATATAAGTAATACTTGGTGTATTGTATTTAAACTTTCTATACTTACTTGTGACATTACCATTATGTGGTAAATCCAATGTTGAAGCCCCTAAATATTCAAAATTCTCCGCTACAACTACTAAAGAAGCACCAAATATAGCAACAACTATTGTTATAAATAAAAATGCTCTTTTTTTCATACTATCCTCCTTTCATATAATTAATCGAGTACTCTACCAAAAAGATGTTATACTTCCTTTGGTAATTTAAGAATACTAAATATAATCATTATTTTGAAGGACAATCTTGGTAAATAATTATGGCAATTTTGTCTAATTGCTAGGCAATCTTGGTAAATTTTCTTATATAATAAAAAGGCCATTTAATGGCCTTAAATTATTAAAAGTGTTGTAAAATATAGGTATTTTCAAATTCTCCGTTTTCTTTCTTATCTATTTTATTATTCTTAATATTACCTGTTATATTATTTAGAATAATATTATCAAATTTAGATTTTCCAACGTAGATAAATGAATCTACTTCTAATACTAAGTTATTTATTTCAAATTTACTATCTTCACTGTATTCAATATTTTCTAAATTAAATAAGTATCCTTCTTGGTTAGTTATTTTATGATTATCAGCATCTATTATGATTGGAGTTTTTATAATTAGATTATCAATTATTTCTTGATCACTTAATATCTTTATTGTATCTCCCTCTTTAGATACATCAATAGCTGTTTTTAAGTCTCTATAGTATATTACATCTAAACCTGTTCCTACTGATACTGTTGGATATTTAATAACCCAATGTTTTTCTTCATCGTCATAATCAAATATAACACTTGTTTCATTAAATACGACAGTAAAGCTTGTTACATCTTTATCTCCCTTAAGTATAATTGTGTCATCTACTGCAGTGTTTTCATAAGTATAAGCATGATTAGAAACAACTACCCAAGTACTTATATCACTCGCAAGTAATTTATTTAAATCTTCATCATCTATAATGCTTGTTACATTTGTTTCCTTAGTTGTCTTTGTTAGTTTTAAATATTCTTCTAATTCAGATTCTTCTGTTTCTATGTTTTCTTCTTTTATAAGTTCTAGTTTTATATCAACTGGTTTTAATTCAGGTTCAACTGGTTTTGGATCCTCTGGTTCAGTTGGTAATACAACTACTGGTGCCGTAGTTTTTGTTACTTCAACATTTGGTATAACTGGTATTTTTTTAGTTGTGGTTGTAGTAGTTTGTGCACTTGTTTTAACTGGAGTACTATCTTCATTACTTGTTTTTTTAGTTGTAGTTTTTTTCTTCTTCGTAGTCTTTTTTATTGTTTTAGTTGTATTAATTGTTTTGCTACTCTTAATTGTTGTAGTTTTTGTACTTTTAGTTGTTGTAGTTGTTGTTTCTTCTTCAGGGATTACTTCATTATTTGTATCTTTAATCCATTTAGCTACTAAAGTTAAATCTTCTTCTACTACTTTATTAGAATCATATTCTTCTCCATCTAAATACCAACCATCAAATATATAACCATCT
>CAZWST010000007.1:0-40352 GCA_964636965.1 uncultured Muribaculaceae bacterium | reverse complement strand
CTTTTATCTAATAAAGATTATACTTATCCGGATACAAGTGATATACTTTCAAAACAAAGAGAAGTAGATATGTACATAAATTCTTTAAGTGATGATTCATCACTTACGATTGATAATCCCAAAATATTAAATAACCCTTATTATATAAGTCCTTTAACATCATTAATTATTTTTTCAAGTAATAAAAAAATAGATGTTCAAGTTTTAATCAATGATAAACCTTATAAAAGTGTAAGTGGGTCATCTTTTATTATTCCACTTGTTAATTTAATAGAAGGTAAAAATAATAAAATAGACTTAATTAGTGAAAATAAAACTTATACTTATTATATAAAAACTGAAGATATTAGTGATGATTTAATTGAAGTAAATAAAAAAAATAATTTTAATATATTAGCATCATCAACTAAATTAAAACATTTTATAATGAATGAAGAAGGAAAGCTAATCTGGTATTTAAAAATAGATTCTCAAGGATTTATTGAAAAGGCATCTCCTTTTACTTTTTTAATTGGAAGTGAAGAAAGTGTATGGAATGGAAATGTTTCAACATTCTCAGGTATTTATGAAATTGATTATTTAGGAAAGATAAGAAAAAGATTTGATACACCTTATGGATATCATCATGAAATAATTTCTATTGGGAATAATCATGTTTTGGTTTTAGGAACGAATAAAAAGCCACATGACACAATTTATGAACTTGATATATTAAGTGGTGAAGTTATTAAATCAATTGATATTATTAAATTATTAAGTGAAAATGATCTTGATTTACTTAATTATTTAGAAAATTTAGAGTATGGTTTAGAAACTAATTCTATAGATTATAGAAACGGAAATATTTTAATTTCTTTAAGAAATATTAATACTATAGTTGAGTTTTCTTATGATTCAGAAAAAATTAATTATTTGCTAACTAATAATCAAATTTTAAAGAATAAATTATCTAAGTATGTAATAGATTCTAATATTTCATTAATGGGTCAACATAATGCAAAATATGTAAGTGATGATGTAATTAGTTTTTATAATAATGGATATGATCATTTGTCAAAAGATGAGGGTATTTCACGTGCTTTAGTTTTAAAAGTAAATAAAAAAGCATTAGTACTTGAAGAATATAAAAATGAAAATAAATATTCATATGCCTTTGGTAGTGTTAGTAAAATTGGTAATCTTACATTAGTTAATTACCCTTATATGTATAAGAAAAAGAAAATAAACAAGTATGATAGTAGTGAATCTTATACAAATTTAATTCTTTATGATGATAAGGAAATTAAAGCTGGTTTTAAAATTAATGATAATGTTTATCGTGCTAAAAAATTTGAAATAGAAAATATACCTGATTATTACTATATAGATTCTTTTAAATATTATGGAAATATTGAAAAAGTAAAAAAATTTGGCAGTAAAAAAAGTAAAGAGTTTAAAGAAGAAGCCATTTTAAGCAATAATTCTATTGAGCTTTTTATGGATACAGATAATAAAGATATTGAAGTTTATTTTGTTGGTAAAAATACTTATAAGCTTAAATATCTTTATACAAAAACTTACTTTTCTTTAAATCCAGGAGTATATCAAATCTATATAAAGATAAATGATACTTATTATAAATATAAAAATATACTTAAATTTTCTTAAAAACTTTGACAAAAGATATATATTTATATATAATAATCAGCCGAGATGAGGGGTTATATATGGATAAATATGTTGCAAAACTAAATGACTATTTTATTGAATATAAAAAAGAATTAAAAGCTAAATTTATTGCCTTTAATGTTGAACGTAAAAAAGGATTAATAACTGAAAGTGAATTTCAAAATGCTGCAAGTAAAATTCATTATTTTAATAATATTATTTCTAATATTATGATATTTTTAAGAGATGATTGTAAAGATGTTCTTGGTTATATATATGAACTAAGTACTAATTTAGAAGATCCATCTTTTTCTAATAAAGATGTTTATAATATTGTCAAGTATGTTATAACTAAGAATTATAATAATTTCTTAGATACACCTGATGAAATGCCAGCTCTTGAAAGTGTTCAAAATTATAATTTTAAATCAATGAGTAAAACAGAAGTTAACATTCTAGTTGAAAGTGGAAGATTAAATTCGTTAGTTAATGGAGATGTATTACCTTTTTCATCAAAAGAAAAGAAGTTTCTTGATGAATTTTTTGCTAATTTTAGTAAATTTATGGTATCAATGAAGGATATGAAAAAGAAAACTAAAACAGCTTATGATTTGCTTGATAATTTTGATACAATTGATAATATTAATAAGTTTAAAGAATCTTTAAAGGATTTAGATGTTACTGATGGCTGTATAAATAGAATACTTGATTACTTAAATATCTTATTAGAAATCAGAATCAGCAAAGAAGAAAAAAATAATAAACCTATTAATCCAGTAACTAAAACAGTATATAAGACTAAAGTCCTTTCTGAACCTTTATTAACTGAAAAAGATGTTAGAACTTTAAAAAAAGATATTAGAACTATTTTTGATTTGTATCATAGAAGAGTAGTAAAATATCCAAATTTTGAGGAACTAATTCATACTTTGAAGAGTATTCATAAACTTGGTGATGTTGATAGTATGACTATTTCATTATTCATATGTAATGTATTAGATTACTATATGAATAATAAGCTATATATAGTAGATAATTATGATGATATGATTTTTTTAGCTAGTTTAATGTATCGTTATAAAACAGAAGATAAGAAAATATATGAATTTATTAGATATACAAGTGAAAATATTAAAGTAAGTTATGATAATTTCTTGAGTGAATATGAAGAAAAACATGAAAAAATAAAATATTATGATGAAGATACATTAGTTATATTAGATGAACTATTAGGTGAACTTATTTCTGGTGATGTTGAAACTAAAAATTTCGTTGCTTTATCTATTATGGATGAACTTGATAAAATTAATAATGTTAGAGGATATAAGTATGAACTAAATGAAGCTAAAAATGCCTCTAGAGTGGTGATGAAATGAAAATTGTAGATAAATTTTTAAATGTTTTAAAAGATGTTCAAGAAACAGTTGCGGAAGAGGAACAAATAGGAGTAATAAGTGAAATAGTTAATAATAATACACATTTATCCATACAACTTGAAGATCATTTTATGGTTAATGATGCAACTGGGGCTCATGTAATAGATGAACTTAAAGAAATTGTTGCCTATTTTTCTTTTAAAGATGATGAATATCTATCAGAAAAAATATTTTTTAGAGATTTTTTTAGAATATCAACATATTTAAATAAAGATTTTGGTTTATCATCAAAAGAAATTTATCAATTATTAGCTCTTTTAATAAAAAGAAATTATGATATTTCTTCTCAAACTAATGCAAGAACGATAATTGATCATGATGCCTTAAGAAAAATTAAATTTAAAAATATTACTGGTGATGAGGTATCGGATATATTTAAAGATCCAGAACGTTTAAAAGAATTATATTTAACTAAAAATTTAAGTGAAAAAGATCAAGCTATAAAAGAGGAAATAGATAAACATTTGGATGAATTTGCAGCTGATTATACAGACTTTTGTAAGAGTAATGATGCTTTTTATTTAGGATTTGTAGTGAAGTTTCCTAATATAAGTCTTGAAGATATTGTAAATGGTATTAAGTGTCTAAAGAATTTGGCAGTAACAGATAAAGTAATAAGTTATTTGACTGATTATTTTATAGGGATATTTGAGTCAAACTTAAATAATTCTAATATTGTATTTGATATTAGTTTAAATGATACTTATATAAAAGAGCTTATAGATGATGAGGATAGATTTAAAAAAATTCATGACGAAATAGTTAATCATAATGCGTTAGTTGCAAGAAGAATTGAAAAAGAGAAAGAATCATTTGAAAGAAGTCATCAAGCAAAAGAAGAAAGAAAAACAGTTAAATATTTAACTGAAAAAGAAGTAAGAGAATTAAAAAAATATGTAAGAAAATTCTTTGATATGTATCATGTTGAAATTGTTAGCTTACCATCTTACTTTGAATTTATTCAATGTATTGATAAACTTGAAGTATTAGAAGAAGACTTTTATGCAATAGCAAGAATAGTATCTTTATTTGTAAGTTCAGCATTAAGTGTAGATAATTATTTATCTAGTTATGATGAACTTATCAATATAGTAAGTTACTTTATTAAATATAAAGTGGAACGAGTAAAAGTTGATATGTTTATAAGAAAATATAAACATTTAAAAGAAAAGAATAATGATGTAGTGATATATTTAAAAGATAGTTTAGATGAAATAAAGATGTATGATGAATCTTTAGCTGATGATATTAAAGATCTTTTATATAATGTTTCTATTGATAATAAGGAAGATTATGAGGCTTTAATAAGTATTCTAGAGGAGTGTAAAAAAAGTTTTGAAATGTACTCACTTAAGACAGATTATGAATATAATGAAGCTTTAAAAAAATTAGGTAGATAATCTACCTTTTTTTATGGTATAATTTTTGTAAGGTGATAATATGAACAAAAAAAGAAGTGTATTAATCGTAGTATTATTAGTAATCGTGTCTTTATTTTGTTGTTTTTTATATAACAAAAAAGATGTAAATGTTAAAACTTATGAAGAAACTAAGAAAATAAAAAGTGAATATGAAGCATTAAATGGAACTACTCGCGAAAGTGATAAACAAACTTATGGAAATGTAGAGATTGATGATACTATTGAAGTTGATATAGTTTCATCTAAAGAAGCAGTAGATTTTATAAAAAATGGAACAGGTATTTTATTTATTGGTGCTCCTTGGTGTCCATGGTGCCGTAATGCTCTTCCAATACTTATGGATGTAGCTAAAACTAATTCTTTAGTTATTAAATATATTGATATAACTGATATAAGAAATGTCTTTGAAATACAAAATGGAAAACTTGTTAAGACCCAAAAAGAGGGTGAAGGCTATTACGAGTTACTTTCTTCCCTTGACAGTGTTTTAGGAGATAGTACTTATAAACTTAAAGATTCTAATGGAAAAGAATATGATACAAAAGAAAAACGAATATATATGCCATCAGCAATAGCTATAAATAATGGTGAAATTAAGGGAACTCATGTTAGTACAGTAAAACTAAATGATAATCAAACTAAATATAGTAAATTAGAAAGTAATCAAGTTGAAGAACTTAAAAGCATTTATCAAGATTTAATTAATAAAACAAAAGGATTAAATGTTTGTTCAAATGAAACAATGTGTGATTAATATTTGTATAAGAAAAGGGTATGAGTATGAAAAGATTTTATAACAATCAAGTTTTAACAACATATTTTATTATTCAACCAATAATTGATATTATAACAGGTCTAATGAAATATTATTTTGATATACCTGTATCTCTTGCAATGATTGTAAGATTTATGTTTATTATTTATTGTGGTATTTATTTACTTGTTAGTAAGAATAAAAAGGTGTATATATTCTTTTTGATATGGGGAATATATTCTATTATAAATATTACAGGTAACTTTCTTATAAAGGATAACTTTAGTATTATACATCAAGCTTATAATCTATTTAGAATGTTTTATTTTCAAGTAGTGTTATTATTCTTTTATCTTTATATGAAAAAGCACAAAAGTATAGATGGAAGTGCATTCACCAAAATGGGATTTATTGTAGGTGTATCTTTAATTGTGTCTTTAGTTACTAAGACATCATTCTGTTCATATGATGAATTTGAAAACTGTTTACCTAAAGGATATTTAGGATACTTTTTTTCCGCAAATGAATATGGTTCAATTTTGATTGCGCTTTTAGGTTATCAAATAATTGAATTTACTAAGAAACGCAAGTTAGTTAATTTAATTGTTTTAAGTTTACTAGTATTATTTTTAAGTTTGCTTGGAACAAAAACTAGTATTGTAGGTCTTTTTGGACTTATTCTTGGGTATATAATTTACTATTTAGTAACAGCTATATTTATATGTCCTGAAAAAAGAGAATATAGGGGTGCTGTTGTAGTTTTATTTATGTTAATCTTGCTTGTTGGTGTAAATATAAGAAGAACACCAGTTTATAATAATTTATATGATATATATTTTGGTAAAATGGAAGAAAAATCTGGTTTAGATGAAGATGAATTAAAAAAAGAAGTCAACTCTTACCTAGTATTTAGTGGAAGAAATGATTTTGTTAGAATCAATAAGGAAATTTATAGAAATGCACCATTATTTAATAAATTATTTGGAATAACTGATCAAGAAAATTATTATGATAATCAATTAGTTAAACATATAAATGAAAGAGATTTTCATGATTTATATATGATTTATGGAATAGTTGGATTAATTGTTGAAATGCTTTTACCTGTTTCTTTATTTGTTGGATTTATTAAGAATTTATTTAAAAATGTTAAATTAATTTTAGATGATGAAATAGCTATACTTGGTATGGTTATGATTTTACTTTTAATGGTTTCATACATGGCAGGACATTCTTTAATGCATCCAGCTGTTGCTTTCTATATTGCTTATGTTATGAGTGATTTAATTAAAAAGGTGCGTGTTAGCTCATGAACATTGGATTAGTAATAGTTAATTATAATGATTCAGATAATACTTTAAAACTTATTAAAAGTGTAATTAAATATAAATCTATTAAAATGATTGCTGTAGTTGATAATAACTCTTATACTAGTGAAGTAAATAAGTTAAAAGAAATAAAGAGTGATAAAGTAGTTATTGTAGAAAATGATAATAATTATGGATATGCTTATGCTTTAAATATTGGATCTAGATATATTAATGGGCTTTTTAAAGATGCTTATATTTGTCTTGCTAACACAGATATTTCTATACCAAATGAAAAAGTTATTTTAAGTATGGCTTCTAAAATTAATGATGAGGTTAAATGTGTTATGCCGAAAGTTAAGGAAGGCTCATCTTTTAAATATGGTTGGCGTCTTACTAGTGCTCTTTATGATTTAGTTGCAAATATTCCTTTAATTAATAGAGTGTTTAGAAAAGATATTATTAATTATCCTAAAGAGTACTTTAAAAAGAATTTTCTTGTTGATGTTGTATATGGTTGCTTTTTTATGATTGAAGGTAAAACACTTGCAGAAATAAATTATTTTGATGATAAGACATTTTTATATTATGAAGAATATATACTTGCAAGGAAACTTCAGGGTATTAATAAAAAAAGCGTTGTTGATACAAGTTCTTATATAGAACATAAACATAATGCCGTAATTGGGACTAATTTAGATTTAAAGAATAAATATAAGATATATAAAAGAAGTCAAATTTATTATGAAAAACATTATAATAAGGCCAATATAATTGAAATGTTTTTGTTTAGATTGTTTTATTTGGTTAATCTAATTCCCTATGAATTAAAAAGTAAACTAAAAAAGTGATTTTTTGTATCAAATATATTTTAGGTGTTGTATAATAGAAAATAACACTTGGAGAATTGTGTTATTTAGGAGGGTTTTGATTATTTATGAAGTATTTAGTAACTGGAGGATCTGGACAGGTTGGTTATGATGTTGTGCATGAGTTAGTTAAGCATGATAAAGATGTTTTAGTTGTTGCTCCTACACATGAAGATATGGATATAACTAATAGAGAAGAAACAATTAATTATATTAAGAACTTTAATCCAGATGTAATAATACATTCGGCAGCTTATACTAATGTTGATAAAGCAGAAAGTGATGTAAAAGCAGCTTATGATATAAATGTTAATGGTACAGCTAATATAGCAGATGCTGCTCGATTAGTTAACGCTAAACTTATTTATGTTAGTACTGATTATGTCTTTGATGGAACAAAAAAAGAACCTTATAAGATGGAAGATGAAGCAAGACCAATTAATGTTTATGGTCAAACAAAACTTCTTGGTGAAGAAATTGTAAGAGAGTATCCTAAACATTTTATTGCTCGTACCTCTTGGGTTTTTGGGGCATCTGGCAATGGAAATTTTGTTAAAACTATGGTAAGGCTTTCAGAAAATCATGATAAGTTAAGAGTTGTAAATGACCAAATTGGAAGTCCCACTTATTCAAAAGATCTTGCGCGACTTTTAATTGAAATGAGTGAAAGTGATGCATATGGAACATATCCTGCTAATAATGAAGGATATACTACATGGTGTGATTTTGCTAAGGCCATATTTGAAGTATATGAAAAAGATGTTTTAGTTGAGGGTATTTCTACAGAAGAATATAATGCTAAAGCTCCGAGACCTTTAAATACATGTTTAGATAAATCAGCTTTAGATAAGGCGGGATTTAAAAGACTTCCACATTGGAAGGATGCCTTAAAGGATTACAAAGTTGATTATCAAGAATATTTAAAATTAAAAGATGATAGACAAAAAAATTTAAGAAAAGAGATGTAGTATATGGAAAATATTGTATTTAATAATGGCTCTAAAGCTTATGAAACAGAACTTAAGGGATGTTTTATTATAAAACCTAGCTTTATTGGTGATGAAAGAGGATATTATGTAGCTGATTACATTAAAGAAGATATGGAAAGCCTTGGGTTTGATAAAGTGTTAACTCATACCGAAAGTAAAAGCACAAAAAATATTTTAAGAGGGATGGAATATGATGTTAATAATGCTTTATATTCTAGAATTATAAGAGTAGTATCAGGAGATGCAATTGCAGCTATAATTGATGCAAGAAAGGATTCAGAAGATTTTGGATCTTATACTATGGTTCATTTAAATCCTTATGATTCAAGCGATGAATTAAGTGGAAAAGAAATATATGTACCTGCTGGATTTACAACTGCAGTTATTAGTTTAAAAGATGATACTTGTGTTCAAGAATTTAGAGGAGAAAAAAGTTATAAAAATAATATTGCTAACACTGATGAACTTAATCCTGTTTTAAGAAAAATAATTAGTGAACTTACTCAAACTGATGGTAAGATTAAAATAACAAAAGAGGATGGATTAGATAATCATGTACAAATGTTACCAACAGGTTTACAAGATTGCGTTGTTATTAAACCTAATTTTGTAAGTGATTTTGGTGGATATCAAGTAGTAGATTATCAAGATGAATTAATGCATAAACTTGGATTTGATGAAGTGTATCAACATAGTGAAAGTAAAAGTGCCAAAAATGTTTTAAGAGGAATGCATTTCCAACTTGATCCAAAATGCCAAGCAAAGTTGGTACGTGTTGTTAAGGGTGAAGTAATTGATGTTGTTGTTGACATAAGAAAAGGTTCTAAAACATATGGTAAATCTTATGCAATTCGTCTAAAACCATTTGATCCAAATGATCCAACAAGTGGCAGACAATTATATGTTCCTCGTGGATTTGCTCATGGATTTATAAGTTTAACAGATGATGCATTATTTCAATATTTTGTTGATAATTCATATGCTCCAGAACTTGAAGAAGGTATTTTATGGAGTGGAGAAGAAACTCGTTCGTTATTTGAAAGCATATTAGAAGAAAATAATATAAGACTTGATGATTTAATCATTAGTGAAAAAGATCAAAAGAGATTAGCTCTAAAAGATAAACCAGAATTTTTCAAATATAAAAATAAGGGTGAAAGCTCAGAATATTCATTTGAGGTAGGAGTGTAAGTAACAACTTACACTTTTATTTTGTTTATAAATAATTTATGTAGGTTTCTATTGGGGAATCTTTGAATGTATGATATAATTTTATATGTAATAGGTATAGAAGGTGACTTATGAAAAAAGGAAATGCAATAGAAGTTAAGAATATGACTAAAAGATTTAAACTATTCTATGATAAACCAAGTACATTAAAAGAAAGATTAGTATTTTGGAATCATAAAAAAGCTGAAACTAGAACTGTTCTTGATAATATTAATGTTGAAATAAAAAAAGGTGAAACTGTTGCTTTGATTGGCGTTAATGGTTCAGGTAAATCAACTCTTTTAAAATTAATGACTAAGATTATTTATCCTACTAAAGGTACAGTTGAAACAAAAGGAAAGTTAACTAGTCTTCTTGAGTTAGGAGCTGGTTTTCATCCTGATTTTACAGGACGTGAAAATATATATTTTAATGCCTCTATTTTTGGTTTAACAAGAAAAGAAATAGATAAAAGAATGGCTGATATTATAGCTTTTTCGGAATTGGAGGAGTTTATTGATAATCCCGTTAGAACTTATTCAAGTGGACAATATATGAGACTTGCTTTTTCAATAGCAATTAATGTCGATGCAGAGATTTTACTTATTGATGAAATACTTGCAGTAGGAGACCAACACTTTCAAGATAAATGTTTTCAAAAACTTGAAGAACTTAGAGATAGTGATAAAACAATTGTTATTGTATCTCACTCATTAGGAGTAATTGAAAAGATTTGTAATCGTGCAATATGGATAAATGAAGGTAAGATTAAAAGTGATGGAAATGTAAAAAAAGTTATTGATGAATATCTTAAGGCTTGTGGATAGGAGTGCATTTTATGAAATTATTTAAGGATTTATATAATTATAGAGAACTTTTAAAATCTAATGTAAAAAAAGACATTAGAGGAAAATATAAAGGATCTTTTCTTGGAATACTTTGGTCTTTTGTTTCTCCATTACTTATGACCTTGGTTTATGCTTTAGTATTTCCCTTCTTAATGAGAGGCTCTCAATATGATAGTTATACAACTTTTTTGATTATTGGAATCTTACCATGGACTTGGTTTACTACAAGTATTGCTCAAGGAACTTATTGTGTTATTGGTAATGGTGGAATTTTAAAAAAAGTTTATTTCCCTCGTGAAATATTACCTATATCTGTAGTTAGTAGTGGTATGATTAATTATTTGATTCAATGTATAATTATATTTTTGTTTGTTATCATAAATCATCGACCACTTACGATTAATTTATTATTCTTACCACTTATAATTTTAGCTCAATATTTATTTACCCTTGGTATTATTTTTATTACAAGCGCTGTTAACGTATACATTAGAGATTTTGAATATATTATTAATTTCATTATTCAATTATTGTTCTATGCAACACCTATACTTTATGAAGTATCCATGTTTGCATCAGCACCTAAAATAATGTACTTCTTAATGAAGATAAATCCAATGGCAATTATTATATCTAGTTATCGAGATATCTTCTACTGGGGTAATATGCCGCATGTAAAAGGACTTTTAGTAGTAGTCTTTGCTAGTTTTGTTTTATGTGGAATCGGTCTATTTATTTTTAGAAAATTATCAAAAGGATTTGCAGAGGAAATTTAAAATATGAAATTATCAGCAGTAGTTGTCTTTTATTATCCTAGTCGCGATAATATAAAACATATTAATAAATATTTAAATGAAGTAGATCAGATTTATGTAGTAGATAATTCGGATGATGATGTTATAAGAATGCAGTCTGATGATAAAATAAAATATATAAAATATGGAGAGAATAAGGGAATTGCAAAAGCTTTAAATGAAGGAGCTAAGTTGGCTATTAAAGATAAATTTAAGTGGCTTTTAACATTAGATCAAGATAGTAAAATAACAAGTAAGAATATAAGCGACTTGAAGTCTTTTATTGAAAATACTAAAGAAAAAAATATAGGTTTAGTTGCTCCATATCAAGATATTGGTCTTCCATTCACTAAAAGTAGCGAAGAATATGAAGAGTATATTGAATTAATGACTTCAGGAAGTGTTTTAAATTTAGACGCTTATAAAAAAATTGGTGGTTTTAAAGATTGGCTATTTATTGATTGTGTTGATACTGATTATTGTTTAAATTTGCATAAAAATAAATATCAAGTTCTAAGACTTAATAATGTAATAATGAAACATAGTTTAGGGAATTTAAGACTTCATAAATTTTTAGGAAAAACATATGATTGCTTTAATCATAACCCTATTAGAAGATATTATATAGTTAGAAATAATTTGTATATTAATGAAATGTATCATGATTTGTGTCCGGATTATTGTGATCATTTAATTAGAGCTCAAAAAGGACAAGTAAAAAGAATTTTAGCATTTGAAAAAAATAAATTTAAAAAATTAAAAATGATGTATAAAGGCTATAGAGATTATAAGCATGGCATTAAAGGAAAGTTGAGTGATTAGTATGAGAAAAGAAACATTTGTTAATGCAGCAAAAATACTAAAAGACGAAGGTCCTATAAAATTTTGTAAGCATACAGTATATCATATAAATTATATGCATAAAAAGAGAAAGAACTTAATTAAACATGGATTAAAAGATGTTTTATTTATTAATGGTTGTCCAATAGATTATTGTGAAAGATATAGAGTTTTACATAAAATGGAAGAGCTTATGGCATATGGTTTATCATCTGATGAGACAGTTCCAGAATTATTAACAGAGAGTATGATTAAATGCTATCGTGCTTTTGTGATTTATCGTACTCCTTGGTCTGAACATGTTGATAAATTTATTAAATTAGCAAAAGAAAATAATAAAGTTGTTTTTTATGATATAGATGATTTGGTTTTTGATTTGAAATATACAAAAGATATTAAAGGATTAAAGTCATTAACTAAGGAACAAAGAGAAGAGTATGATGACGGAGTTAGACGTTATGGTAAACTCTTAGATTGTTGTGATTACTCTATTACTACAACGAAGGTAATTGCAAATGAAATGAAAAAACATGTTAAAGATGTTTGTATTGATAAAAATATTGCTAGTTTAAAAATGTTAAAGTATTCAGAATATGCAATAAAAAATGTAAAAAGAGATTCAAATAAAATAGTGATTGGTTATGCAAGTGGTTCACTTACTCATAATGCAGACTTTGAAATTATAAAGGATGATGTAAAAAAAATACTTGATAAGTATGAAAATGTTTATTTAAAGTTTATTGGGGTAATCACTATTCCTGATGAATTTAAAAAATATGGAGATAGAATATTAACATCACCATTTGTTGATTATAAAAAACTTCCTGAAGTTATTAGAAGTTTAGATATTAACTTAGCTCCGCTTGAAGATACTTTCTTTAATACAGCTAAATCTTCTATTAAATGGATGGAAGCTGGACTTGTTAGGGTACCAACTGTTGCTTCGAATGTTGGCGATTTTCATGATTGTATTACTGATGGTGTTGATGGACTATTATGTAAGGATAACGAATGGTTTAAAAAGCTTGAAAAATTAGTAGTTGATTCAGAATTAAGAGAAAAAATGGGAGGATCTGCTTACAATACTGTACATGCCAAGTTTACTGCAAATAGAAGTGGTAAAACTGTTGCTGATTTTATTAAGAGTAAACTAAATCAGAACATTGTCTTTGTTATTCCAGCTGCAAATGTATCTGGTGGTGTTATTGTAGCAACTAAACATGCGGCAATTTTAAAAAAGCATGGGTATGATGTAACTTTTTTAAATATGGATTTAGAATCTCAAGGTGTTGATAAACTTTATGACAAAGATACTTATATCAATGTCGTACCAAATAATAATTTAGTCGCTGATATGAATATTGATATGATGGTTGCAACTATGTGGTTTACTACAATGTTTGCTAAGTCTTATCATAAATGTAAAAGGGTTAAATATTTAGTTCAAGGTAAAGAAGATGGATTTTATGATCCTGATAAAGTTGATATATTACTTGCCAATGCTTCTTACAATTTAGATAATGTTGAATATTTAACAATATCTAAATGGTGTAAAAAATGGCTTAAGGATGAATATGATAAAAACGCTAAATATGCACCTAACGGAATTGATCTATCAATTTTTACTAAGAAAAAAAGAAGCTTTTCTGGCAAAATAAAAGTTTTAATTGAAGGTGATTCTACTAGTAAATATAAAAATGTTGATGAATCATTTAGAATTGCCAATAAATTAGATCGTGATAGATTTGAAGTTATTTATTTATCTTATAATGGAAAACCAAAAGATTGGTATAAAGTAGATAAATTTTATAATAAGATTCCTCATAATGATGTAGGTAAAATTTATCAAGAAGCTGATATACTTTTAAAATCAAGTTATTTAGAATCATTTTCTTATCCACCACTTGAAATGATGGCAACTGGTGGAGTTGCTGTGGTTGTTCCAAATTGTGGAAATATGGAGTATTTAAAAGATGGTGAAAATTGTTTATTATATGAACAAGGTAATATTGAAGATGCTATTAGTAAAATAGAGTTAATAGTAAAAGATAAAAAATTAAGAGAAAAAATTATTGCTGGTGGCTTTGATGTTGTTAAGTCTTATGATTGGGAAGTTATCGAAAAAGATATATTGGCGTTATATGAGGATAAATAATGAAAAAGAGTACTAATGAAAAGAATATATTAAGAATATTTGTAATTGTAGCATTAATTTTTGGCTTAATGTTTGTTTATCTTGTTCCTCCTTTTCAATCTCCTGATGAAAATAGCCATTTTTTTAAAGCTTATACTTTGTCTACAGGAGATGTTTATCCAGTAGTCATTGATGGAGCTTATCGATTTAAGCTACCTAAAGCTATTGTTAATTATGCAGAATCTTATAATAAAAAAATGGGAGTGAAAGATTTTAAATATTCATATTCTGACTATTATCAAGAGGAATATGGTGATTATAGTTATTCAGAAAAAGACTTTTATACTTTTTCAACGGCTTCCAATGGTCCATTAGCTCATATAATGCCAGCAATTGGTATAATAGTTACCAAAATTTTTACACATATTTGGGGAAATGGTAGAACTTCGCCTTTAATGATGTTGCATGGGGCGAGAGTTTTCTCTCTGATTATTTACATCTTTTTGGGATATTTAGCAATAAAGAAGACTCCTATATTAAAAAAATCGATGTTTGTTATTTTACTATTACCAATGTCGTTATATTTAGCAAGTAGCGTTTCTTATGATGGTTTACTTTTTTCTACTTTATTGCTTGCATTTGCTGAAATTATGCAGTTAATGTATGGCAGTGGCAAATTTGAAAAAAAGGATTTTGTTTTATTAATTTTAATGACCTTAATATTATTAACTGTCAAAACTATTTATTCTTTATTTTTATTATTGTTATTGTTTGTTCCAAATAATAAGTTTAGTAGTAAAAAAAATAAGTTTAAAACTTTAATATCAATTGCTATTGCAGGTGGATTGATGTGGTTTATATTTAAACTTCCTTTTTATTTTTTTGATGATGTTAGTTCAAATAAATTAGTTGCTGATCAATTCTTTTTTGTATTACATAATCCTTTAAAAACTATGATAATTATTTTATCTAATTTCTGGGAATGTAGAGAGTATTTAATGTATATGATGATGGGAAGTTTTGGGCTATTTGAGACAAAAATTCCTCATTTGATTATGTATTTGGGATTTATTGGCTTGCTAATTATATTTGCCTCGGATTCATTAACTCATGGATTTGAAATTAAGAAGTGGTCAAAAACATTGTTAATTATTTTAGGAATTGCGCTTGTATTTATTATTTATTTAGCAATGTATATTACTTGGACTCCTATAATTACTGACAAGGTTGGTGGTGAACTAGTTGAGGGTGTACAAGGCAGGTATTTTTTACCATTGTTAATTGTATTACCTTATATTTTTTCAAATACAAAATTAATAAAAATAGATGGTATTTATAAGTTAACGAATATAATTAATGATAATTATTATTTGTATACATGTATTATGTTATTAATTAGTATAATGGTTATTATATTAAGATTTTGGGTTTAATTTAGTAATTATTTTCTAGGTTTTGGTAAAAGAGATTAACATCTCTTTTTTTTATTAGTTTAATATGTTAAAATTAAATTGGTGGTAGTATGCAAAAATTCAAGATTTTATTAGTTATACCAGCTTATAATGAAGAGGGAAATATACTTAAAACTTATAAAAGTATTATTGAATACAATAAGAAAAATAGAACTAATTATGATGTTATTGTTATTAATGATGGTTCAACGGATAATACTTCAAAAATATGTCATGATAATAATATTCCTGTTATTGATTTAATTAGCAATCTTGGTATAGGTGGAGCAGTACAAACTGGTTATAAATATGCCTATGAACATGATTATGATATTGCAATTCAATTTGATGGAGATGGTCAACACGACATCTCCTATGTGAAAAATATAATTAAACCAATTGAAGAAGGAAAAGCCAATCTTGTCGTAGGTTCAAGATTTGTTGATTCTACTTCGAGTGAGTTTAAATCTTCTTTTGCAAGAAGAATAGGTATTTCATTAATTTCATTTGTAATTAAAATGAAAACGGGAATTAAGTTATATGATACAACGAGTGGTTTTAGGGCATCAGATAAGAACGTTATTAAATTATTTTCAAAAAATTATCCAACTGAATACCCTGAACCAATATCAACCATTTCTGTTTTACAGAATGGATATAAATTAAAAGAAGTACCAGTAAGCATGAATAAAAGAGAAAATGGCACCTCTTCAATAAAATCTTGGAAAAAAGCTTATTATATGGTAAATGTAATAATGTCTATAATATTAATGAAAAGAGGTAAATAAATGAGTATAAAATTGAGAATAGCTTTGCTAATATTTTCATTAATTTGGTTTTTTATAATTTTTTATTTAATAAGAAAAGGCAAGTTACCAGTTAAATATTCTTTGTTTTGGTTTTGTGCCATACTTGTAATATTTTTAATTGCAATTATACCAAGTATTCTAGAATTAGTAACAAGTGTTTTTGGCTTTAAGACTTTATCAAATTTAGTAATAGGCGTTATTCTTACATTGTTATTGTTTATTACTTTAATATTAACTACTATAGTTGCAGTGCAAAAAAAGCAGATAACTTTATTGATTCAAGAAGTGTCTATGTTAAAAAGTGAAAAGAGAAAAGATTAGAATGAAAAAAAATAATTTTATATGGAACACTATCGGCATAACTCTCAATGCTTTTACTTCACTTTTTTTTCTTGTAATTGTAAATAGAATAAATGGTATTAGTGAAGCAGGAATATTTACGTATTCATTTTCAATAGCTTGCTTATTTTATATTATTGCCCTTTATTTTAATCGGGTATATCAAGTATCTGATGTAAAAAAAAGATTTTCAAACAATCAGTATATAACAAATAGAATTGTTACTTCTATTGTGGTAATTATAATAGCTTTTATATTTGTTTTAATTAATAGATTTGATTTTTATAAGAGTATGATTATCATATTGCTTACCTTGTACAAAGCTTTTGAAGCGGTTAGTGATTGTTTTCATGCCTTTATTCAAAAAGAAGAACAGTTGTACTTTGTTGGTAAATCATTAGCGTATAAAGCAGTGATTGGATTTATGGGCTTTTTTGTTATTGATATTATTACAAGGAATTTGATTATATCAATCATATGGATAAATATTGTTAATATAGTTGGGCTTTTAATTGAAATTTATAAATATAAGAAAGTATGTAATAGTAAATATAGTTTTGAGTTTACAAATTCTATTAACTTGTTTAAAACAACTTTTCCATTGTTTATGTTTTCATTTTTAAATATTTATTTGAATAATTCTCAAAAGTATATACTTGAATATTTTATGAGTGAGGAATTTCAAACAATTTTAGGAATTATTATTATGCCAGCGACAATGTTAAGTTTATGTGGACAATATTTAATTGCTCCCTATCTAAACATTTTATCGCATAATTATGATTCTGGTAAATATAAAGAATTTAGAAAATTGTTTTTAAATATAAATATTGTTTTTATTGGACTTAATTTTCTTATTCTATTAATTGCTTTCTTTTTAGGCATACCTGTGCTAAACTTTATTTATGGTATTAATTTAAATCAATATAAGTTGCCATTTATGATAATTATAATTGGAGCGATTTTTTACGCATTAAGTACAACTATATCAAATGTCTTAGTTATTATGGATAAAAATAATGAACAGCTTTATGTATTTATTATTAGTTCAGTTGTTACTACAATTGCTTCTATTTTCTTTATAAAAAATAATGAAATATTAGGTGCTAGTATAAGTTATATTATAACTATGATAAGTCACTTTTTATTGAGTTATATATTATATAAAGTGAGTATAAATGGAATAGAAAAAACAAATGAGCATTTTTAATATATGATATTTAAAAATGATGTAGATATACTATAAAAAATAATAGAATGAATGGATGATGAAGTTATGAAAAAAGAAAATATACTATACCTTGTTATAATGAAGAAGAGTTATTACATGAGACAACTAAAAGATTAAAAGAAAAATTAAATGATTTAATTAAAGCAAAAAAGATTTCTAAAGATAGTAGAATTATGTATGTTAATGATGGATCAAAAGATAAAACTTGGGATATCATTAAAGAAATAAATGAAAAGGAAGAATTATTTACAGGAATTACTTTATCACGTAATAGGGGACATCAAAATGCATTAGTTGCTGGTCTTTTAACTGCTAAAGAGTATGCAGATGTAGTAATTAGTATGGATGCTGATTTACAAGATGATATAAACGCGATAGATGAAATGATAGAAAAGTATAATGATGGATGTGACATAGTTTATGGAGTACGTTCATCAAGAAAAAAAGATACATTCTTTAAAAAAGTTACTGCTGAAGGATTTTATAAATTCATGAAATTAATGGGCGTTGATATTGTCTTTAATCATGCTGATTATAGATTAACTAGTAAAAGAGTATTAGCTGAGTTTGCAAACTTTAAAGAAGTTAATTTATTCTTAAGAGGAATATTTCCTTTAATTGGTTTTAAAACAGATGTTGTGTATTATGAAAGAGCAGAGAGATTTGCGGGAGAATCAAAATACCCTTTAAAGAAAATGTTGAGTTTCGCTTGGGATGGTATTTCATCATTTTCCGTAAAACCTTTACGTATGATTTGTTCTTTAGGTTTTATAATATTATTTATTAGTTTTATTATAATGGTTTACTCATTAGTTCAAAAAGTATTAGGTAATACAGTTGATGGATGGACATTCTTAACTATATCTATCTGGTTTATTGGTGGACTTCAAATGATTTCAATTGGTATAATTGGTGAGTATATTGGTAAGATTTATAATGAAACTAAAGCTAGACCTAGATTTATTATTTCAGAAAATCTAAATGAGACTAAGAAAAAATAGTCTCTTTTTTAATGTGAAAAAAAGTAAAAAGTAAAAATGCAGGTAACTAAATATATAGAAAGCGATAAAAACTTTCTTAGAAGGGAGGATTATGAAAGATAATATATTACTTTCACCTGTAAGAGACTGTATGTTTAAAGCAATCATGTTAAATCCTGAATTAATAGATGTCTTGAAAGAATTAATAAATATCATAACTGGTATACCCTTAAGTATGCTTGACAATATCAAAGTAGGAAATACTGAGTATATAATTGAAAATAAAAATGATAAAAATATGAGATCAGATGTTATAATTAGTATCGGAAATAAATATATAAATGTTGAGATGAATAATGAATACTACAAGGGTGTATTTAATAAAAATGATGCATATTTAAGTAAATTAAAGTCTACAACATATAATAAGTCTGAGGATTATATAGATGCTTTTCAAGTAATACAGATAAACTTTAATAACTTTATTCACTTTAAGCATAAGAAAGATATCTATAAGTTTATGTTTAGGGAAGAAACTACTAATGAATTAGACGAAGATTCGACAATAAAATATCATGTAAGTCTAGAAAATGTATGGGATAGATGCTATAATAAAAGTGTAAGTAAATTAACAAGATTTGAGCGTTTCTGTTTAATTTTAAAAACAGATAAAAAAGAGTATGCGAGAATACTTGCAGGGGATGATAAAGTTATGGGTAATTTAGTAGATGAGATAGCAAAGTTAAGCTTAGATGACAAAATGATAGGTTTATATGATGCTGAAGTAGAAGCAGAAAAGGTAAAAAAGACCATGCTAAAAGGAGCAAGACTAGAAGGAATTGAGCAAGGAATTGAGCAAAACAAGAAAGAAATGGTAAGAAATCTTTTTCAGAATGGTGTATCCCTTGATATAATCGCGGTATCAGCATGCATTAGCATTGAAAAGGTAAAAGAAATATTAAATGATAAATGATGAACTAGAGAATATAAATCTCTAGTTTTATTTTTGTAATATTGTTTTAAATTGTTTCATACGATTAAGTGAAAGGAAAGTATAATTATGGAGATGAAAGAAATAATTGAAAGTATATCTAAAAGAGGTAATGGTCAGATATACTTAGGTGTTGTTGGTGCTTGTAGAACAGGTAAATCAACATTTATTAAAAAAGTAATAGAAAACTTAGTTGTTCCTAATATAGAAGATGAATATGAAAAGAAAAAATGTTTAGATGAAATACCTCAATCTTCTAATGGAAAACAAATAATGACTACTGAACCTAAATTTGTTCCTTCACAAGGAGCAACAATTAAGATTGATGATTTTACTACTAATATCAAATTAATTGACTGTGTAGGTTTTGTTATTGATAATTCAATCGGGTATGAAGATAATGAAGGAAATCCTAGACTTGTTAATACTCCTTGGTACAGTGAAGCAATACCTTTTATGGAAGCTGCTGAAATAGGTACAGAAAAAGTTATTAAAGATCATTCAACAATTGGTATAGTTATTACTTCTGATGGAACTTTTAATGATTTTAGAAGAAGTGATTATTTAGATGCGGAAGAAAAAGTAATTAATGAACTTAAAACTTTAAATAAACCTTTTATAGTTATATTAAATAGTGCAAATCCTCAAAGTGATTCAGCTATTAAAATAAAAGGGGAAATAGAAGAAAAATATGAAGTTGAAGTATTACCTGTTAATGTAGAAAATATGGGTAAGATGGAAATAAATGAAATATTAAGACATGCAGTAGATGAATTCCCAGTAGTTGATGTTAATGTTTTATTACCTGAATGGATTCATGTTTTACCTAATAAACATGAAATAAAGAATCATTATTTAACTAAAATAAGAGAAAGTGTCGTTAATGTTAAAAAGATAAAAGATGTAAATAGTATAATAGATTATTATCAAGATAGCCCCTATATTAAAAAAGCTTATATTAGTAATGTTGATGTAGGTAATGGGGTTGTATCTTTAAATCTTGAAAGTGATGAATCTTTATATGATGAAACTTTAAAAGATATATTGGGAGGATCTGATATATCTAAAGCTACAATTTTAAAAATATTAAGTGAGTATCAAGAGTCAAGAGAAGAAACTCATTCTTTAAAGGACGCTATAAATATGACTTATAAGACAGGTTATGGTATAGTTTATCCAAGTTTAAAAGATATGAAGCTAGAACGTCCTGAAGTTATTAAACAAGGAAATAGATATGGTGTTAGATTAAATGCCAAAGCTACTAGTATTCATATGATGAAAGTAGATGTAGAATCAACTTTTGAACCAATCATTGGAAGTGAAGTACAATCAAAAGAATTAATTGACTATATTATGAAAGATTATAAAAATGATCCAACTAGTATTTGGAAAAGTGAAATATTTGGAAGAAGTTTAGATACTATAGTAAAAGAAGGTATTCAAGCTAAGCTTTCAATGATGAAAGATAATACAAGATATAAATTAACTAATACAGTAACAAAGATAGTTAATAAGGGTTCAGATAAATTAATCGCAATAGTGATATAAAAGAAAGAAAAATTATAGATTTTTCTTTTTTTTTATATTATAATGTATTCTATAATAAGGGGGATTTTAAAATAGAAAACCAACTTAATCTTTTTAAAACTTGACAAATTTCGACTATTGATATAAAATATGGGGCAACAAACGAAATATATTGCTATAAAATGCCAAAAGTGAGGGGTAAAAATGAAAAAAATAACAAGAGCAAGAAGAGCAATTAAAGGGCTTGCAATGGCGCTTGCCTTAGCAACTACTATAAGTGGTTGTTCATTTCAAAATACTAAAGATTTAAACAATGAAAAAGAAATTGTTTATGATGCAACTGATGATAGTGTTATAGAAGAAGAAACACAAGAAGAGGTTGTTCAAGAACAAGAAACTGAAACACCAGCTGTCAATGTACCTGTTGAAAATCCAGATATAGTTGATGTTCCAGAAGATTCGAAAGCAGCAGATACAAATTCAAATGATACTTCTTCAAAAGAAAATGCAGAAGTAGTTAATAATGATAAGAATGAAAGTATTGTAGATTTAACTAGCGAATATTATATAGTTATGTTTGAAGGAGAAGAATTAGTTATTCCTAATTTATCTTCTCAATTTACTGAAGGAGTATATACAAAAAATTCTATTAGTAAAGCTTTATACTTAGCTGGTTTTGATAATAGTAGAAGTTTTCGTTCTAAGTTAGCAAGATTCTATGGTATTGAAAACTATAGAGGTACAGCTAATCAAAATATTACATTACTTAATTATTTAAGACATCCAGAATTATATTTGGATATGAGTTTAGTTATTAATAATGAAGAAAATATTGATAATACTACTCAAAACAATAATGATAATAGCAATACCAACAATAATAGCAATACCAATAATAATGATAACAATAATAATAACAATAATAATGACAATGATGATAATCGTGGAGATCATGATGATGATGAAGATAAACATGAACATCAATATGGTTCACTAATAGTTGAATATAGTAATATTACTGAAACACAACATACTGTAACATTATATAGAATTTGTTCAGGATGTGGAAATAAGCAAATTATTTCAGTTAAAACAGTAGATCATAGTTTTACATGGACTCAAGAAGGTAAGAAAGAAATTGGTAAATGTGCATGTGGTTATACAACTGAAAGAGATATAAAAGAAGAACATGAACATGGTAATTGGCAAAAGATTGATACAATTTATGTTCCATTAGAAAATGGACAACATAGAATTGACTTTAAATATCAATGTGGAAATCCACTTGATGGAGGAACTTGTCCTGAAACTGATATAAAAAAAGGAAATGTAGTTGCTTGTACATTTGGCAATGATGATACATGTATTTACTGTGGAAATGTTAAAAATCATGAACATGGAAAATGGGAATATTTTGATAAAGTTGTTGAGGTAGGTACAACTCAACATAGAATAGATAAATGGAAACGTTGTAAAGTACTAAAAAATGGTGTACCTTGTAATGTTGAAGTATTAGTTAGTCAAGGTCAAGTAGAAGATTGTGATTTTGATTTAAATGCTTCAAATCCTCATTGTAGTGTATGTAATAATACACATACTCACAATTGGACTTGGGTATATGATGATGAAAATCAATGTCATCAAGAATGTAGTGGTCTACCAAATCACTCAAGAGAACCACAAAATCACGTTAGTGATGGAACACAAAGCGATACTATAATTCCTGGAAGTGGAACAAAAGATAATCATAAAGTAGATAGAAATGGTCATTGTTCAAACTGTGATCATGATTATGTAATTGGTACTCAAATTGAAGTTCCTCATGGTAATGAAAGTTATACACAACAAGGGGATCCAAGTTACCAACAAACAGATAATAATACTCATACTGTAACTATTACTTATAAATATGATGGCTGTGGATATATATTCTACGATGTACAAGAAAATGTTGCATGTCAAGATAATGGAACAGGAAGTTGTGATTGTGGAAGAGATTTAACACATACACATAATTGGGTATGGGTTTATATTAATGATCAACAATGTCAACAAGTTTGTTCGGTTGATAATAATCATAAAGGTGAACCACAAAATCATGTTAGCGATGGAAACACAACAGATCATGTTATAGCTGGAAGTGGAACAAGAGAGGGTCATAGCGTAGAAAGAACTGGACATTGTTCAAATTGTAATCATGATTACGTAATGGATGCTTCTATTACGGTTCCACATAATAGTGGTAACGTTGAGTTAGTTCATAAAGATGATACTTATGATCAACTTAAATGTAAGGATTGTCCTTTTATAATAGCTGAATTCTTAAATACTGACAGTATCACTTACGATGGTCAAACCTATGGTCCTTCAAAAGAACAAGGTGAGATAATTGTTTCATTATCCTTAGATGAACAAACTGAAATATCTACTCAAGCTGAAACTGCTGAAGGTGATAGCTTAGTTTTAGATCAAAATGGTGTAGCAGTTGTTATGGAAGAAATGAAAGATTCTGAAACTACTGGAGAAGAAACTGGTGAAACAGAAGAAGAATTAACTGTAGTAATAGATTCTGAAGAAACAACTGGAAAAGTAGTAGAAGAAGAAGAGGTTTCTGAAGAGAAAGAAGCAGAAATCGTTGAACAAGATGAAACTGAATTATATGAAGCCTATAGCGAAGCTGTAGATGCATATTTAAGTCAGTATTCACAAAAACCAGAAGAACAAAATAAAAAATTAACATTAGATCAACAATAGTGTTATAATGTTAATAGAAGGTTGTGGTGTGATATGAAAGAAAAAGAGAAAAGGTGGTTTCAAAAAGTCAGTAATTGGCTTGTGATAATTGCTGTTGTTATATTAGTCCCTGTATTACTAATTAACTTATCAATTATGTTTCAAGCTAATAAAGACAAAGATAAAGTACCTAGTGTATTTGGATACAAACCTTTTATTGTATTATCTGGTTCAATGGAAACAGATATTAAAAAAGGAGATTTAATAATAACTAAAGTTACAGACCCTAAAACTTTAAAAGTAAATGATGTTATTGCTTTTAGAGATACGGCTGGTACTGTTACGACTCATAGAATAATTGAAATGGTTGAGCGTGATGGTGAAACTTTATTTATCACTAAGGGTGACAACAACTCATCTCAAGACCAAAGTTTGGTTGAATTAGATGATGTTGAAGGAATATATGTCATGAGAATTCCTGGTATTGGATCTATCTTAAACAATTTATCTGAACCAACAACAATAATAATTGTTATATTAGGAATTACAGTAATATTTGCTGCGGCATTCATGATTTCAAATAAAAAGCAAGTTTCTCAAGAACAACTAGAGTTCTTAGAATATAAGAGACAAAAAGAACTTGAGAAACAGAAAGAAGATGCTGAGTTCTTAGAATTTAAGAAACAAAAAGAAGCATCAGAGAAAGAAAAGAATGTCAAAAATAGTAGTGCAAAGACTTCTAAAACAAAAAAAGAAGATTCAAAATCTTCTAAGAATGTTAAAGAAGGAAAGAAAACTACAAGCAAAAAATAATGGTGTAACCATTCCGGTGGAATGTTTACATAGATGGAAGTTCATAAAAGCATGCTTCCGAATAAGTGTATGGGGATCCCTTACACAAAAGAAATTGTAATTTTTAAATTGGGGGAGGTGAAAAAATGAAAAATAAGAAAATGGGAATCGTAGCTGTATTAGTTATGTTAGTTGCTGTTACACTAAACGCAGTTGGTGGAACTTATGCAAAATATATCTCTAAGATTGACATGACTGATGAAGCTAGAGTTGCAAAATGGCATATGGATTTAACTGATGGTAATGGTTCAGGTAACTATAACCTAGATTTATTCGATACTTCTTATTTCTATAATGGTAGTGAATATGTTAAATCTTTAAACACTGATAACGTTGTAGCTCCAGGAACTAAAGGAGAGTCTACTTTTGAAATTACTGCTAAGAGTGAAGTTAGATACACTATGAGTTATAACTTCGATGCTATAAGAGACTTTATAGTTTACTATACTGTTGAAAATGGTAAAGTAAAAGATATGAGTAATAAAGAAGGCGAATTAACTGGCGATGTTAAAGAATACCGTCCATTAACTTATTGGATTGAGTATAAGATTGATGGTACTGAAAATGCAGATGTAAAAGCTGTTCTTAATACTACTGATGGTGTAAAAGCTACTGCTATTCAAGCTGCATTTGATGCTTATAACTCAAATAATGGTGTAGGTGCTGGAAAACATTCATTTGGTCCAGCTGCAAATGCCAACACTACTGGTGAGCATAAGTTTGCATTTAACATTAAATGGGAATGGGATACAACTAATACTGTACCAGGTTTAGATGCTACTCAAGTAAATAGACTTGATACATTTGCTGGTGAAAACTTATCAGATGAAAAAGTTGAATTCAAAGTTGGTATAGTTGCTGAACAAGTAGCTAATGATCATGCTACTACAAGTACTCCAAAAACTACTAGAAGTACAACTGCAACTACAAGACAAAGAACTCAAACTACTAAAAGAGTAATCTAATAAGTAGTTAAATATGGAAGTTATTAATTTAACTTCCAACTAAGTCTATAGGGCATCTTATAGATTTAGTTGGGAATTAAATTAAGTAAATATTATTAAACAATATAGAAGAGGGGGAAACAGTATGAAAAACTCTCATAATAAAGATAATAATGAGAATAAGCATACTACTACTAAACTTATTATATGCATTATAATAATCATTATTATAATATTGTTATTGATAACTAGTTGTACTTCTTCATTTTGGGGAACTATTGGTAATATCTTTGGGTCTTCTACTGTTAAAATTGATCCTGATACCAATGATAAAAGAGAAAGAATTAATACCAAACTTGTATTTACTGAACAAGAACGCTCAATAACGCTTGATGATTCTTCATATAAATTAACTTATACTTATGAAGATATTTTAACAGATGATGTTGTATGTACAACAAGTGATGCCGAAATTGCTACTTGTGTTGCTTATGATGGTTATGTTGTAGTTAATCCTAAAAGAACAGGAAATGTTACTATATATGCTACAACAACATCTAATGATATTATTTATAAAGCTACTAGTGAGCTTTCAATTACTGCTGGTATAAAAGGAATTAAAATGAATTCTACTAGTGGAACAATTATACTTGCTAATACAAATAAAAAGAATGTTGCTTATAGATTAGTCGGAATTAAAGGAAAAGTTAATGTAAAAGTAGATGATGAATCTATTGCTACTGCAACTGCTAAAAATGGAATTTTATCTATAAAAGGTCTAAAAGAAGGACAAACTAAGATAACCTTATCTGTTCAGTATGGTGGTAAGACTTATACTTCTGAATATCAGATTACTATCAATAAAGACATAGAAACAACAACAAGAAAAGAAAATACTACGAAAGAATCTTCTAATAAACCTTTAAAATTAAATATTAGTTTTAAACAATTATATGTTGGTGAAAAATATCAAATTAATGTTACTAGTGGAAAAGTAACTAAATGGGAATCTACTAATAAAAAGGTAGTTACTGTAAGTAAAAAAGGTAAAATAACTGCTAAGAGTGTTGGAAATGCAGATATTAATGCTTATGATAAAAATGGTAATAAGGTAACTGTTCGAGTTACAGTTGTTTCTAAACCTAAGAAGTCTAAACTTGAATTATCTACATCTTATAAAGTATTAAGAGTAGGAGAAACATTTACTCCAACTGTTATTAAAGGTAAAGTAAGTAGATGGAAATCAAGCAATTCAAAGATTGCTAAAGTTAATAAAAAGACTGGTAAGATAACTGCTATTAAGCCAGGAATTATAACTATTACAGCATCAGATTTTTGGTATTTTGGAAATAAGGCTACTATTACGATTGAAGTAGTTAGTAAAGATACTCCAATTAATCCTGTTGACCCAAGTAACCCAACAAATCCAACAAAACCAATTAACCCTGGTGACACAACTACAACAACTACAACAACTAGTTCAACTAGTTCAAGCAGTTCAAGTAATCCAACAAATCCAACGGGTTCAACAAATCCAACAAATCCAAGTAACCCAACAACCCCAAGTAAACCAACAAAACCAACAGATCCAACAAAGCCAGCTGACATTATTGTAGCTGAGACAAGACTTGATATGCATCCAGGAGAAAAATATACTTTAACTGTTCAAGGTAAGGTAATCGGATATGTATCAAATAATCCAACTGTTGCTAGTGTTGATAAAAAGGGACAAATAACTGCTAAAAATGCAGGTGTTGCTACAATTACTATAACTGGTGCAAATGGAGAAAAGAAAGAAGTAACAGTTTATGTTACAAACAAAGTAAGTTCTGATGATATTGTTATACCTGAAACAAGAGTTTATATGAAGGTTGGAGATAAACATAGAATTATTATTACTCGAGGTAAAGCAGTAAAATTTGAATCAAGCAAAACAAATGTTGCAACAGTTGATACTAATGGAGTTATTACAGCAACTGGTGTTGGTACTTCAGTAATAACTGTTACAGGTCAAAATAATGAAACAAGACAAATTACAGTAGTTGTTACTAGTAATCAAGTAATAATTGAACCAAATTCTCCTGTTGAGTTTATGGATTCAATTAAAAGTTTAACTGTTGGTGATATTTATACACCAACTGTAAAAGGAACACCAAAAAGATTTGAATCAAGTGATCCAACAATTGCCGAAGTTGATTCTAAAACTGGTAAAATTTTAGCTAAATCTGCAGGAACAGTTACTATAACTGTATTTGATGATAAAGGAAATCAAGATACTATGACAGTAATTGTTAATAATCCTCCAGTTGATAATAATGTATATTTAGAGTTAGCAAATGCAACTGTTGATTTAATTGTCGGAGACACAGAAAAAATCTTAATTACTAAAGGTACTCCAACAAAATATGAGTCTTCAAATAGTAATATTGTTGAAGTTGACAAGTGGGGTAGAATTAAAGGTAAAAATATTGGTAGCGCTATTATAAAGGTTACTGGTGTATATGGAGAGGTAAGAGAGCTTGTTGTAAATGTCTTAAGTGATATAGTTCCTCCAAATCCAGATAAAGAACTTATTTTAAAAGAAACAGATAAAACAATGACAATTGGTGATATAGTTAGTATTAATTCACTAATTAATCAAGGTTCATTTACTAATGCTTCTAGTGATAAAACGGATATTATTGAAATTGTTAATGGCAAGATAGTTGCTAAACATGTTGGTAATGCTACTGTTACTATTAATGGTAAGTTAAATAGCCAAAAAATAAATATAAAAGTAGTGGCTGAACAAATTATACTTTCAAGACCATCTATTAATATGATAATAGGCGAGAAACAAACTGTAACTATTGAACAAGGAGCTCAACAACAAATAAAATGGGAATCAAGTAATCCTGCGATTGCAACAGTTGATCCTGTAAGTGGTGAAATAACAGCTGTTTCAGAAGGTGAAGTTATAATATATGCAATAAATGAATCTGGAGAAAAGACACCTTTAATAGTAAATGTAAGTAAATCTAATAATACTAAGTTAGAAAAATTACAAGTATATATAAATAACAATGAAGTTCCTATTTCAATTGGTGAGGGAGTAACTTCATATTATGTTCCAGTTGAAGCTGATATTAATTTAAATCAATATTCAGTAGTTGCTACTCCTATTAGTGGAGCTTCTGTTAAATATAAATATCCTGATGGAAGAATAGAAGGTTCATTAAATAATTTAGAACTTAAACCTTTAGAAAATAAAGTTCAAGTTATTGTAACTGCTCAAGATGGAACAACTACTACAACTTATGATGTAATTATTTATAAAAAACTAAGTACAGAGACAAAACTTACTGTTTCTACTAAGAAGGAAGATGGAAGTGTTGCTGTACTTGAAACAGAAAAAATCTATCCAGTTCCTTATCTAAAGGATAGTATTGATTTAAATGCTATTCCAATAGATAGTAGAAGTAGTATTAAGGAAGTTAAAATTGGTGAAAAAAAATTAACTATAGATGCTAATGGAAACTTTAATGCACCACTTGCTCCTGGAGATAATACTATTTATATAACAGTTGAGCCTCAAGATAAAAATGCTACAACTACATATGCTTATAAGATTCATAGAGCTGTAAGAACAATTGAATTTGAAAGGTTAGAAGACAATGAATTCTATATAGAAGATTCTCCTATAACACTTAATTATGTTGTTAAAGAAGAATCTATTGGAATAAGTAATTATAGTTTATCTGACATAACAATTGATAAGGGTACATTCAATGGTTCTGTAAGAATTGATGAAGATATCATTACTTTAATACCTACAAAAGATGATATTAAAGATACAGAGCATACTTTAGAATTATCTTATAAGAATGGTGAAAGTAAAGATAGTATATCATTTAAAGTAAAGAAATATGATTATGATATAACTGGACCAGAGAGTATAAATACTTTATATAATGATCCTGATAGTTTAGAATTTGAATTAAAATTTGATACAAAGATTTTAAAATATGAGAATAATGGAACTGAAGGCGATACAGAGTTATTTAAACGTGAATCTGGAAATGGAGTATTTAAACTTATTAGTACTACTGGTGATGGTGGAGTTATAACTGTTAATTATCCAAGTGATATTATTTCAGATGTAACACTAGCTGATAGTAGTGTAAGTGATGCTACTACTAAACCAACTGCAACATATTCACATATCTTAAAGTTTAAGATGAATAAACCAAATACTTTAAAGAATGGTCCAAAAGTTATTAATATTACAATTGGAGGCCAAATCTATGGATTTGATGTAGCTCCATTAAATGTTTCAGTTACAATTAGACAAAAACATATATTAACTTTAAAGACATCTAATGAAGGTGAATATTTAAATTCATTTAGAAATACACTTTTAACATTCCCTGTTGATTTAGGAGAAGATGGAAGAGGAGTTCTATTTGACTTAAATGGAATAGATCCATTTAAAGTAGCAACTGAAAATCCATGTTTAGTATATACTTTTGTTAACTGGGTAGATGAAAATGGTAATGATGTAACTTTAACAGCAGATGGTAAAGTCTTAGTAGATAGAAATATGACTTTAACTCCTAAGTTTAGTGAATCTCCTGTAGATGGAGACGCACCTACTTCAGGATACTTAACATTAAAGAGTTTTGATCTATTTGATGCTGATACATTGTATGGTGGAAATAAACTAATATATCCAGGACTTGAAGGATCTCATGTATTTACAATTGAAAATGATACAGCATCTGATATTACTATAAATAAAATACTTATGCATGAAGAAACAATTTGTTCTAGAGGTGCATGTCTAAATATGGGATATAAAGTTAGAAGAACAATTCCTGAAAGTAAAATAGACAAATATTATTATGGTTCATCTAGTTCTAGTGAGAGTGATGCTGATAAATCATATACAATATTAAATAAAGATGTTGGAACTGGTTGGAAAGAAATAGAAGTACCAAATAAAGAATTTGTTATTAAAGCTCATGAATCCGCAGAGTTAACTATTCTATGGAAATGGGTAGATGATAATGATAATGACTATAAGATTGGAGAAGAAGCTAATAACAATAATAGTTATAAATTCTATAGTGGATTAGAATTTACAAAAACAAATCCAACTTGTAGTGTAAAATCAAATTAAGAATAAATAAAGGGAGTATGATTTATGAAATTATTAAAGAAAATTGTAATGACTATAGTTTCAATATTTTTGGTACTTTTAATTACATTTAATGTATATAATTTTGTAAATATTAAATTACTTCATAAGGATTTAGCAAAAGTTGCTGGATATGCTGTACTTGAAGTTGTCTCTGGTTCTATGGAACCAACAATAAAAGTCGGAGACTTAATAGTAATAGATACTAATGAAGATAATTATAATTTAGGTGATGTTATAACATTTAGAGATATTAATGGATCTTTTGTAACCCATAGGATTATTAATATAGAGGATAAAGTTATGATAACACAGGGTGATGCAAATGATTCCCCTGATGAAGAGATGAGTACATCATCCATAGTTGGGAAGTATGTTATAAGAATCCCTGCTCTGGGAAAGATAATGGCTTCTCTTAAAAATCCATTAGTAATGATACTTATTCTAGCTATTGGAATAATTATATGTTTCTTAGTTAGTACTGATAGTGAACTTAATCCAGTAGATATGACAGATGAAGAAAAAGAATTTCTAGAATATAAGAAAAATAAGAAAAAGAATAAAAAATAAGAAAGAAAGTGAGATTATGAACGGGTTATTACATAGTAAAACATTTCGTAAGAATGTATCTAAATGGGTATTTATGTATATAGCTGTTATGTGTCTTTTTACAAGTGTAATAACCTATTCAAAGTACATAACAGAGCTCGGAATGAAAGACGAAGCAAGAGCAAGTATGTTTAATGTATCTATTGAACCAGTAGAAATTGATTCTAAATCTGGATGTAAGGGTTCTTTAGATACAAATGGAGCTATGGTTATGTCTTGTGGTTTAAAAAGACCAACTTCAAAATTCACTTATTATTTTAAAGTAGTAAGTGAGGTAGAAGTTCCAACTGAAATTATTGTAAGAGTAAGTGGAGGAGATAATAAAAACTACAGGAAAGATGATGAAAATTTAAGCAGTATGATAATAAATTCAATAAGTTTATGTGCTGATAATACTTGTTCATCTTTAAAAGATACAAAAGAGATTAATAAAGTCTCTGGTATATATGATATAAAATATGACTTATCTACAAAAGTTGAAAAGAAAGAATATTATTTTAAAGTTGAAGCTCAGTTTGATCATACCAAATTTACAAAAGATGAATATGGTAATATAATATATGCCCAACTACATGGCGAAGATCAAATTAATATTGGATATTCTGCTACTCAAGTTACAGGAGAAAAGTTAGCAACAGCTAAAAAATAAAAAGAGAAAGAGGGTGGTTTTATGGATAATTTAAAAAAGATAAATAAAATTTTATTTATAACATTATTTGTATTTAGTATTGGTGTATTTGGAAGTTATTCTAAAACCACTTCTAAATACGTTATAGATGAATATGACAATATTGTTAATAAGACTGATTTTAAAATATTGACTAACACTGTTGAGACTTCTAGTGAATTTAAAGATAATACAGCAATATTTGATTTTACATTTTATAGAACAGCAATAACTAATGGTGAAAAAATAAAAGAAGATACAATTGATATATCATTTGAAGGTGCAAGTATAAATAAATGTAAGATTAAAGATGGCGGTATTGAGGGATTTGCATCTAAAAATGGTACGAATTCTTATAACAAAACAAATAAGGGTGTTAAATTTACATATAAAGATACTGAATCAAATACAACTGCAAATAAAGCAGTAAAAGTCACTTACGAATGTGAAATTGATGATAGCATTTTAACAGAAGATAATCGTGTAAAGACAAGATTTATTGGTGTTGAAAAGATAAAATTAAATGATGGAACAGAAGAAAACTTCCAAATATTTAGAAAAACAGCTGTATCAAATGGAGAATATGTTGCTCCTATACCTGAAGATCCTATATATTTAGAGAATTTTAAAAAGGTACAGTTTATTGAGAAAAGTCTTACACGAACTTTATTAAGAGAATGGATTACTAAATATGTTGATACATATTATAAAGACACTCCTCAAGATATTACTCCTTTTAATCATGTAGATGTGATATATGGATATATCGGATTTAATGATAGTAATTGGAATCCAAATAATATTAAGGGACTATCATATGATTCAACTACTAAAACATATTCTTTTGATGATAACATTTTAAATTATGCTAGTACATATATTAATAATTCTGCTCAACCTAAACATTTATATTTTAAGAAACCAGCTGGAAGAGAATTTACTAAGTTAGAAATTGATAATTTATTTAAAGATTATTATTATACTTATTATTGTGGATCTACTCCTACAAGTATAGATGATGAAATATTTAATTTCATTGTTAATAAAGGAGGAATTTCGACAATCATACTTAATAATAATACTATCGATGGTGTTAGTTATGATTCATATTATAATTTTGTAACATTAAATAAGGATGCTATTTATTCTACACTTCATCCAAACTATTCTGATATTGTTTTAAAAAATGTATCTCTTGTTTCTAGTGTTTTGAAAGATATTGCACCAGTTGTTAGCAATTTTGTTAACTATAAATTTGGAATAACTGATTTTAATGAAGAATATATTACAAAAAACACATATTTATCTACGTATATTTCAAGTTTAATTAATGCTAGTTCTCCTAATTCGTATTATTATTTACCACTTGGTGATAACAAGTATTTATCTATGAGAATATATAAAGATGACACAGATTATATTATGCATTTAGATTCATTTACTACATATACGTTAGAAGCAAATGTTGAAAAACATGCATTTGTATCTATGGATAAAATTTATAAAGATAAAAATACAGTTTCTGCTGACTATGATAAGTTAAGAAGTGAATTTATAAAATATATTAAAGCTCTTGATTCTACTTATGGTACAAGTTTTGAGGCAAATGGAGCATCTACTCAATTAGATAGAGTAATAAATGCAGTTATAAGCAATGTTGCAGCAGGTAAAGTTAATGCTAAAATTACTGGATTTGAGATTAAGGGTGATAATAGCTTAAAGAAGGCTTCGTTATATGTAAGATTTGATATGACCGATACAAATCCTTATGCATCATTCCTATTCGATTTTGATCCAAATTCAATTACAACAACTGCAACAACTAATACAGTTACTGCTAATACTACTAAGACAACTAGTACAACTAAAAGTGCACCTACAACTTTGACTACTACTGTTAAAACAACTACTAAAGAATATACAGATAATAAAGTAGAATCTAAAGTAACTGGTTCTAATGAATAAAGTTCTAAGGATATCTTTAATGATATTCTTTTTTTTGCTAAAATAAGGTAAATGCAACTGATTGTTTACAAAAAACAACCTTAAGTTGGTAGAATGCAACTTAAAATAATTTTATAATTTTATGCAAGAGGTGATAAATATGAGTTTTGAACATAAGCTTCAAAATTTAAGAAAGAAAGCTGGTTTGAGCCAAGAAGAGATGGCAAACCAATTAGGTGTTTCTAGACAAGCTGTATCTAAATGGGAGTCTGGAACAAGTTATCCTGAAATGGATAAATTAATATTGATGACTAAATTATTCAAATGTACTTTAGATGATTTAGTCAATGATGATGTAAAAGAAGTAGATACAAATAATAAGATGCAAAGTTACAAAGATAGCTTATTAGATTTTATTTCTAAATCTATTAGTATGTTTACTTCAATGAAGTCATCTAGTGCATTTAAATGTTTAATTGAGATGTGTGTATTTATTCTAGGTCTTGTTTGTATAACTGCAATAGTCTATTCAATTGGTGAAGGAATCTTTAGTTTAATCTTTGATAGATTTTATATAGCTGCAACATTCCTTTCAAGTATATTCTTATTAGTTTTAATCGCGTTAGATTTAATAATAATATTTCAATTTTATAAGATTAGATACTTAGATTATTTTGATGAAATTGTTTATAAAAATAGATTTAAAAATGATAAAGTGACAGAAGAAAAACAAATAAATGAATTAAAAGAAGAAAGTAATAATAAGGTTCAATTATCTCATAAGAAAGAAGAAAGAATAATTATAAGAGATCCAGAGAATAAACCACTTGTATTTCTTTCTACTATTTCTAAAATGATTATGTTTATATATAAATGTACAATAAGAGTAATTACTATACCATTTTTATTCTTATTTACATTTTTAACTATTACATCAGTAATATTAATGTATTTAATAAGTTATAATAAAATATTTATTGGAGCATCTATTACAGGTGTTGCAGCAATAGTTATAACTGGTTTAGTTATTAGAACTTTAAATGATGACTTATTTAAGGGAAAATACCCAATTAAAATAATGGCATTTTTATTTATAGGTTCATTGCTAGTTGGAAGTGTAGGTGCAGGACTATCTATCATATCATTAAAAGATTTTGAATATAAAAAATCTTCTAATTTAGCTGAAGTAAATGAAACTATTGATTATAATGATAAACTTTATTTAAATTTCTTAAGTGCTGCTGATGGTATTATTGAGTTTGTTAGTGATGATACTTTAGATGATATTTTAGTATCTTTTGAATATGATTCAAGAGCATTAAAGTATGAATTTACAAATCCAGCTGGTGATGATAACTATTTATTATTAAATAGAATGTATATTGATGAATTTGATTATAAAGAGTATATTCAAGCGTTTTTTGATAATTTAAAACATAATATAATTTTAGATTATGGTTATTATAGAACTAATGATTCTCTAACTATACGTACAAAAGAAGAAAACATCAAAAAGCTTATTAAGAATATAAGTGAAAAGAATGATATCTATGTAAATAGGTATGTTAGTAATGGTGTTGGACATTATGTAGTACACGCTATTGATACAACAGCAGATGATTCTTTATATTGTGGAATTGATGATTATTATAGAAAGTGTTTTAGAATAATAGATGAGACAAATAATCATAAATTCACTTATGAAGTTAAGAATAATGAGTTATTTTATTCGGAAGAATATTTTATCTGTAATAAGCAAGCAGATGGTTATACTTGCTATGATAAAGATTAAAAATATAGAAGGAGCAAATTCTTGCTCTTTTTGTTTTTAATTATTGAAAAATATTAATTGGTACATTATAATATTTAATAGAGTAGAGGGATACAATCATGGATAAAGATAAGAAAGAGAAATTAAATATTGGTAAAGAGGTAGTTACAATAAATACAAATGTTAAAAGGGTTGTAGCTAAAAAGCTTGATGAACCAAAGATTACAGAGGATGCCAAAGAGTTATCTAAATCAATTGATTCTCATATGCAAGAAAATACTCAAACTACTAAAGTTCAAATTGATTATAAAACAATGTTTTCATATATTTTGCTTGTTTTAATAGTTGGTGGGTGTGTATTACTTATTTTTCACTTCTTTGATAAATATAATGATGGTGAATTAAAGAAAACTACTGTTCCTACAACTACTAAGGGATTACAAACAACAACGACAACAACAAGAAGTATTAAGTATGAAACAACTTCTGTACCACCAACACAAGCAACTCACACTGTATTTGATAAGAATAGGAGATAATTATGAGAGATTTACATAGTCATTATTTACCTGGAGTAGACGATGGATCTAAATCAATAGAAGTTACAAAGAATATGCTTAAAAATGCTTATGAGAATGGAGTAACTGATATTATTTTTACACCACACTATATATTAGATAGTCGTTTTATGTCAAGTAGACAAGAAAATTTAACAATTATTAAACCTATTATTGAATATGCTAAAGAAACTTATAATATAAATATATTTTTAGGTAATGAAGTATACTGTAATACAGTAATGTTAGATTTATATAAGAAAGGTTTAATCAGTACACTTAATGATTCAAGGTATATGTTAATTGAAATACCTATGTATAGTAAGATGAATAATTTAAAATCAATATTCTTTGAACTTATATCTAATGGCATTACACCAATACTTGCTCATCCTGAAAGATACACAGCATATTATAATGATTTAAACTTCTTTATGGAATTACGTGAGATGGGAGTATTACTTCAAATGAATGCTTCAAGCTTAGTTGGTAACTATGGTGGAAAAGCAAAGAAAATGGTTATTAAACTATTAAAAGCCAATTTAATTAGTTTCGTTGGTTCTGATATTCATAGTGATCATGATAATCATAATAATTTAATACCAAAGATTGAACGTAAGCTTAAGAAAATTGTTGGTGAAGATAATTTTATTGATATAACTGCCAATAACTTTGCAAGAGTTATACGTAATGATGATATTGTTTAAAAATAATTGTTTTATTTTAATTTTAAATATGTTATAATGTTTATGATTTAGGGGTTTGATAAATTAAAAAAATAGGAAGGGTTTTATTTATGATAGAAGAGTTAGAGTTACTTTCTAATCCAAAGTCAAGAGTTGCTGAAGCAGTTAAAACTGTTAGAACTAATCTAGAATTCTCGATAGTTGATAAAAAGAATACTAAGATAATGCTTACAAGTACAGCTCCTGGAGAAGGTAAAAGTTTTATTACTGCATGTCTTGCACAAAGTTATGCATCAACAGGAAAGAAAGTCTTAATCATTGACTGTGATTTAAGAAGAGGAAGACAATATGAAATATTTGGTGTTTCCAATAATAAGGGACTTTCTAATATTTTAATATCGGATTTAGATGGTGTTAAGATTGAAACAATTAAAACTAAATTAAAAGGAGTATATTTACTTCCTGGAGGAACTGTACCTCCAAATCCAAGTGAATTACTTGAAAGTCAAAAGATGAGAGATGTTATTTCTATGCTTGAGGATGACTATGATGTCATATTATTCGATTGCCCTCCAGTTATAGGTTTATCTGACTCTTTAATTGTTACAAAATATGTTGACACAACTGTAATAGTAGCTGCCTATAAAACTACTCCTACAGAAATGTTAAAGAAAAGTGTTAAATCATTAGAAGCAGTTAATGCTAAAATTGCAGGTGTAATATTTAATAAAGTACCATCATCAAGTAAGGGTTACTATAGTAAATATTATGATAGTTATTATGAGTAGGAGGTATAAGTAAGTGGAAGAAATTGATATTGGCCAACTACTTGGTTATTTTAAATCAAAAATAATTTATATAATTTTCGCTATGTCTATCGCGTTTTGTTTATCAAGTATTTATGTAAATAGATTTAGAGTACCTGAATATACTAGTTATACTACTGTACTTTTAAATAAGACTAACGATAATGCTTCTATTACAACGTCTGATTTACAAAGAGATAAGCAATTAGTTGCAACTTATAGTGAGATTATTAGAAGTAAAAGAGTCTTAAGAACAGTTATTAATAATCTATCTTTAGATTTAGAGTATGGATCTTTAGCAAGTAAAGTTGCTGTTGGTTCTGTTACTGATACATCTATTTTAAGAATTAGTGTTACGGATCCTGATTCTTCTAAAGCTGCAGATATAGCTAATCAAATAGCTGAGGTATTCTCAGAAGAAATACAAGAAATATATAAAATTGAAAATATTAGTATAATAGATAAAGCAGAAATAACAGAAGTTGCATCAAGTACTTCAACTATGAAGATCATTGGTATATCAACAATTGCTGGTGCATTTATAAGTATTGCAATTATATTTGTATTATTCTACTTTGATACAACTGTTAAGAATGAAGAAGATATCGAAAGAATTACTGGACTTCCTGTTATTGGTATTGTACCAATCAGTAGAGAAAAAATTAAAGGTTCAGCACATCGTAAGTATTATGAAGAAAAAGCTAAGAAACATAAGAGTCAAGAAATACTTCCTGTTGAAAGAGAAGTCAGAAGAGTTGAAGTTACTGAAGAGGCCGATACTGATACTGAAATAACGATGATGCGTATTCCTTCAAAGACTTCAAGCCCAGAAGATGTATTATCTACATTACGTGAAGAATTAGCTGAAGATGAAGAGACTGTAACTTCAGAAGATGTAGCTGATGAAGTTGATGAAGTTATAGAAGATACTAATGATATTGAAGATGCTATAGATAATGAAGATTTAGATGTTACTCAAGCTATTGATAACTTGGTAAGTACAATAGAAAGTGACTCAGAAAAAGAAGTTCCTAAGAAAACTACTACTAAATCTAAATCAACAAAATCTAAGAGTGGAACTGCTAAGAAAACTTATTATAAAAAGAGTACAACGTCAAAAAAATAAAGTAAGTTTACTTACTTTATTTTTATCTGATTAAGAAAGCTGGATTGTAAAATGTTTTTCAAGAGAAATATGATACATGATAAAAGTGAAAGATTATACGAAATATTTTTAGATAATATAGATGATTTATCTCAAACACGTTTACGTGGTTATGATATATCATTTAATAATTTAAAAAAGAAAATGTATGATGATGGTTTAAAATTAAGTGAACTTGAGTGCTCTGGTGATGATGTTTCTATAAAAAGAAATAATAAAGGTTTTTATCTTGCAAGAAAAAGTGATAAAGGAATTAAAGTATTTAATAAGTATAAAGAAGACTTTGAAAAAATTCATTTATTTTTACTTGATAAAGAAGAAATAATGAAGGGCAGTTATAAATGTAATAAAAGAAATATAGATGATTTAAAGTCTATTTCTTGTGAGTTAGGTTATGGTGAAACTCGCGATAAATTATTGAATAAAAAATAAATTTTTATAGAAAAAACATGAAAAATAACATATTTTAGGCAAGAAAGTGACTATTTTATCTACTTTTTTGCTTTTTTTTGTTGCTTTTTTTTAAACGATTTGGTACATTTTATATGTAGGGTACATGCCTACTAGAAAATACTATACGTGGAGGTAATTATTATGTCAAAAACTGAATTAGTAGAATTTATTGCTGCTGAAGCAGATTTAAGCAAAGCTGCTGCTGCAAAAGCATTAGATGCTATGTTGAAAGGAATCGAAACTGGTCTTAAAAAAGATGGAAAAGTTGCTTTAGTTGGTTTCGGAACATTCTCATCTAAGAGAAGAGAAGGAAGAGAAGGAATCAATCCTTTAACTAAAGAACCTATGAAAATTCCTGCTAAGAATGTTGTTTCATTTAAAGCTGGAAGCAAATTAAAAGATTCTGTTAACTA
>CAZWST010000006.1:0-41627 GCA_964636965.1 uncultured Muribaculaceae bacterium | reverse complement strand
AAAACAAGAAATGATTGTTTTATGTGAACCAGAGGATAGTGAAGAGTGGTATGAGCGTATGTGGCAACTTACTGTAGAATTATTTAGAAGTCTAGATATTCCAGTAAGACAACTTGAATGCTGCACAGGAGATTTAGCTGATTTAAAATATAAATCATGTGATATTGAAGCATGGAGTCCAAGACAACAAAAATACTTTGAAGTAGGATCATGCTCAAACCTTACTGATGCTCAAGCAAGAAGACTTGGAATTCGTGTTAAAAGTGATAAAGGAAATTATTACTTACATACTTTAAATAATACAGTTCTTGCATCTACTCGTGCACTTATTGCTTTACTTGAAAATAATTATAATGAAGATGGTTCAGTAAATATTCCAGAAGTTTTAAGACCTTATATGGGTGGAAAAGAAAAAATTGAGCCAGTGAAATAAATGAAGAGGCATTTACTTGCCTTTTTTATTTTGATGTGTTAGTATAATGGACTAGAAAAAAGGGGAGTTCCTTATGACAACAATTTCATACATTTTATTACTCATTTTTACTACTGCTTTAGAGCTTTGGGTATCAGTTGGCTTATTAGATAATTTTGCTGTAGATACGATAAAGTCAGGGTATAAAATAAATCTTACACATTTTAAAAAAATTGTTATGAAAGAATACAAAAGTAATATTATAGATTATATTTTACAACTTATTCCGGGATTTAATGTGACATATTTTTTCTTTAGAATTAAGCATACTCTTAAAAAATTAAAAAGAAACCCAGAATTTATTGCTAATCTAAAACCATTACATCCAGTAGATAAAGCTTTAATAGGTGAGTATCTTGATGGGAAAGATATATATAGTATGGTAGAAAGATTTTTAACATATTATGCGATGTGTGAAGATGTTTCTATTAATCATGAGACAGTTGATGTCGAAACAATTACTAAAAAAGAACTTAAAAATAATGGATTCACTGTAACTAAGGAAGTAATTGATAAGATGGTTGGTTTAGATGAAGAACATGATGATAATAAAATAGTAAATAAAGATAAATCTTTTTATACACTTCCAGGAGATTATAGTTTATCTAATGTCTATAAACTTGATGAAAATGCAATATTCATAAAAACTAGTAAAGGGACTCATATCGCGATAGTTAATGCAACGGAAGATGATCTAAATAATCTTTCGTCCAGTTTGCTTGAAGAACGTCCATCAATTGATATAATGTATCATATAGTTTCACTTAGACCATTTGCTAAGGATAAAATTAGAACTTTTTTATTTGAAATTGAATATAATAAGGAATTAAATACATCACCAATAGATGTAAAATTTAAACCTGTTAATCAGGAAAAGAAGAGAGTATTGTAACTTCTCTTCTTTTTATATAATCAAATTAAGAGTAATACTCTTTTTTATTGAAAAAGATAGAACCCTATTATATAATAAAGCATGTTTAGGAGTAAATGTGTATGGCTACTATTCTTGATATTGATATAAATGAGTATATTTTAATTATAAGAAGTGCTTTTATCAGAGTTATTGGTGAAAATTATTTAGACGTTGTTAATGAAAGAATAAATCGTTCAAATTTACTTAAGTACTCTAACTTTCGTGGTATAAAAGACTATTATGATTATTTACTTGAATGTAAAAGAAATGAATTAATGTTAGAATTTTTTAATGAAGCAGATATTGATATTAAACAATTTAAAGATATAAATATGGATAAGCCAAATTACAAAGATTTTGTTGATTTAATTGATATATATTTAGGTTCTCTTGGAGCATTCAATTATAACTACTATAATATAGGTCTAACATCATTTAAAGATTCAAAACCAACTAGTGTGTACTTTCAAATAGACTTTATTAATACATATTTATTTTCTGGAAATGAAGTTGTAACAGAAAATAATTATGAGGAATTTAAAAAATATCCTGTATATAGTAAGTTAATGGAGAAAGTACAAAAATGGATTCCTATAATGGAAAGTAAAAAAAAGAAATATAAAGAATATAAAGATAGTATTGAACCACTCGTTACGTATGTTAAGAAAAGTGAAAAAAGTTTAGCCTACATTCAAGAACAAAATAGAATAGCTGTATATGAATATCTAGAATTAAATTATGATGAAAAGTGGATGGGTATTCTAAAAGAGAAGTATAAAGACCTTAAAAAAAGATCAGAAATTTTAGGTAACATAGATGCTTATTTTGGATTTTCTATTTTTAGTGGAAAATATGATGAAATATTAAAACATGGAGAAAATGATGAAAGAAAATTTATCATGTCCAAAAGACTTGAATATTTCTATAAGATTGGATATATAGATGAAGATGTCACAACTTTCACTGATAATTTAGAAAATCTTTATAATGACATAATGTCTAAAAAAGAAGCACAAGAGCTTATTCCATCAGTTTCCATAAGAAAGAGATTAGAAAAATTAAAAAAAGAGTTAATTGATAAGTCTGAGCATGAACTATTAATGAAAGATGAATATTTTAATGAAACTATGCGAAGAGAAAGATTTGATCCAGAAGCAACAAAAACTCTAGCAGATATCTTAAAAAGTAATCCAGTATTTGTTACCAATGCTTTATGTGATGGAAAAGATCGCACACTTCTGTTCTTTGCCATTAGATGTTTAGATGGTGGAAAACTTGATTATGTTTTAATCCACGAATTTATACATTTGTTTTTTAGATTTAGTCCCCATAAAGATTTTATATTATCTGGATTTGATTATATACTTTCAAATAACTTAGAACTGAATCCTTATAATAGTGATTATCGTCTATATGAAAGATTTAATGAAACTATAACTGATATGTTTACTTTAGATGTCTTAAAAGTTCTTCATAATGATTTTAAGGTATTTTTACTTGAAGATGAAAAATTAGTAAGAAATCCACAGGATAGAAATACCCATTCAATACTTAAAAATCTCTTATATCATTTTTATCATGACTACTTTGATGTAATAGTGGAATCTTTAATGGAAGAAAATTTAAATATTTTATTTGATATAGTAGGTAAAGATAACTTTGAAAAATTAGTTGACATAGTTAATCGTGTTGATAATCTAATCCAACATTTTGGTATAATTGAAGATATTGAAAACACCCGCACTTCTTCACCATTTTATAATATCTATTTAGGAATTGTTGATGAAACGATTGACCTTTATGAAAAGATGAATATCCATGGAGATTTCAAGAAAAAAGTTAATTAAGCCTAATAATCATTGATAAACAATAATAAAGTATTAGACGTCTTTCAAATATTTAAGGGAGATGCTATAATAAAGGCACAAAGGAATTAATGTTTAAACGGAGGAGTTATGGTAGAATTATTAAAAAGATTAATTTTATTAATTAAAATAGATGAAAAAGAAGTAGACACAAGTGAATTAATATATGAGACAGTTGGTCTATTTATTGAAAAAGCAAATGAATTAAGTATAGATGAATATTATACAATAAGAGAGTATTTAACTTATAAATCTTCATTGTATGATTTGCCAGTTGATGATTTTCAAGATTTAAGATGTGTTACTACACTTGATGAACTAATTACAATGTTACAAATTCCTAAAATCATCTTAGATCCAAGAAGATTCTATGCTAGTAGAAATCATTATACAAAGGAATCTGATTTATATGATGATTTAAGAAATATTTTATTAAATAAAGACTCTTTTAAACGTAATCATAAAGATTATATTCATAATTTGGCTTTGAAGACTGCTCGCGAAGTCTTAAATGCTATTTTGAAAAGCGATATTCAAGAAAGTCCAGAAACAGATCAGTTTATAACTTTATTAAAAACTATAATACAAGCTTATAAGGATGAAGAAAAAGAAGAATATATGCTTGAACTTGAAAGCAGACTTAATAATCAAAGAAGAGAAGTAACCATTAATTCAATTAAAGAACTTGTATTAAATGCAAATACTGAAATAACACGTTAAATAACGTGTTATTTTACATTTAATTTTACAAATACAATTTATTAAAATAAGTATTTAATGTATAATAAAACTAGGGTGATATTATGGCTAAACGAAAAAGAAAAAAACAAAGTAATACATCAAGTTTTAAGTTTTCTGTAGAGATTGTTGGTCTAATATTAATTTTAGTAGGGGTTATTGGGCTTGGTGTATTTGGTCCAGTTGGAAATATTATAAAAGAATTTGCCATATTTTTATTTGGTTCATTTTATAATGCTTTAATTGCACTTGTACTTATTCTTGGGACATATATGCTATTTAAAAGAAAGTTACCAAATTTCTTTAATTCAAGGTTAATAGGTTTATATTTATTGATTATTGTTATTTTATCTTTTGCGCATATGAATCATGTTGATCCAGGAATGAAAATTGGAGATTCAATTAATTCTTCAACTGAAGTTTATTTAAGTGTAATTGGAAATAACTACGTTGGATTAAGCCAAACTGGTGGAGGCTTCGTTGGTTTAATTTTTTCATGGTGTATGGTAAGTTTACTAGATAAACTTGGAACATATATTATTTTAGGAGTAATAAGTATATTCGCTGTTATCATGCTTCTAAATGTTTCTTTCTCTGATGTTATAGATAAAATTAGTGAGATGTGGAAAAATCGTCAAAAAGCACCACACAGAGAACCAAAAGAAAAAGAAGAAAAACATAAGATATACGACCAAGATGAAGATGATACGGATGATACAATTTTAATTAAGTCTGTTCAAGATATAAAGAATAAAGCTGAAGTTGAAGAAGAGGTAGTTCCACCATCTGTTCCATCTTCTCCAGTACAAGAAGTTCCTCTTATAACAATAAATTCTAATTATCGTTTGCCTAGTTTAGATGATGTATTAGATCCTGTTAAGAAAAATAAAAAACAAAATAGTGATGATTTTATCAAAAGTACAAGTATTGCCTTACAAAATGTTTTAGCAGATTTCCAAATCACTGGTAAAGTAGTTGATTACCATGAAGGACCTACAGTTACTCAATTTGAAGTAGCAATAAAAAATGGTACTAAAGTAAGTAAGATAACTGGTTTATCAAAAGAAATTGCACTAGCCTTAGCAGCTAAAGACGTTCGTATTGAAGCACCAATTCCTGGAAAAACAACAGTAGGAGTTGAAATACCTAATAAGGTTACATTAAGTGTTCAGGTTAGGGAAGTACTTGAATCTAAACAAAAAGAAATGGCTGGAATGAAAATACCAGTTTCATTGGGTAAAGATATTAATGGTAATAACTGCGTTGCTGATTTATCAAAAACACCACACTTGCTAGTTGCCGGTTCTACTGGATCAGGTAAGTCAGTGTGTATAAATTCCTTTATTAATAGTATTTTAATTAATAAAAGACCTGATGAAGTAAAATTATTACTCGTTGACCCTAAAAAGGTTGAGTTATCTAACTACAATGGAATACCACACTTGTTATGTCCAGTTGTATGTGATCCTAAAAAAGCAAGTATAGCACTTCAAAATATCGTAAAAGAAATGGAAAAAAGATATGATATATTTGCTGATGAAAAAGTAAAAAACATTAGTGGCTATAACGAAAAGATGGCTGCATTAAAGAAAAAAAGTCCAGAAGATAATACCATTCAATTAATGAGTTATATAGTCGTTATAATAGATGAGCTTGCCGATTTAATGCTTGTTGCATCAAAAGAAGTAGAAGACTCTATTATGCGTATTACTCAAATGGCTCGTGCTGCCGGAATTCATTTAATTGTTGCAACTCAAAGACCATCAACAGATGTCATTACAGGTGTTGTAAAATCAAATATTCCATCTCGTATTGCTTTTGCTGTTGCGAGTCAAATAGATTCAAGAACAATTCTTGATATGGGTGGAGCAGAAAAGTTACTCGGTAAAGGTGATATGCTTTATAAACCTATGGGTGAAAATACGCCACTACGTATTCAAGGAAACTTTATAAGTGATGATGAAATTGAAAGAGTAATCGCCTATGTTTCAAAAGAACAGGCAGCATCATATGATGAATCAATTACCCAAGCACAAGCTGATTCAATCTCTACATCAAATGTTGGTGGAGAAAGAGATACAGATGCCGATGATCCTTTATATAACGAAATAGTAGACTTTGCTATCGAAACAAGAAAAGTTTCAGCATCTTTACTACAAAGAAGATTTAGATTAGGTTATAATCGTGCTGCTAGAATAGTTGATTTATTAGAGGAAAGAGGAGTTATCGGACCAGCTAATGGTTCTAAACCTCGAGAAGTATTAATCGGTAAAGATGGTTCTTCAATAGAAACTGAAGAATAGTATTGACAAATATAAAATCCCAATGTTATTATAACTATTACATAAATAGGGTTACTATGGCTAAAATTGACAAAAAAGAATCAATTTGCTATAATAAGCTCGAATTAAGGAATGAGGGGGAAACAAAATGAAAGGATACATTCTTGATTATATCAACGAAAACGAATACAAAAAACTTGAACGTGCATTAAAAAAATATAATATGCTAGCATTCAAGAAATTAAATTTTGAGTATTATCCATCCTTAAGAAATGGTGAATTCTTAGGTGAACTTATGAGCAGTGATAAAAAGAATAACACTGAAACTTATGAACTAAAATTACCAAGTGATCACTTATTTACTCAAGTACATGGTGAAGTTAAATTAAGATATATTGTATATAAAAAACAAAACATCGTTATGTTAGAGACAATCATGCCAACTGATATTTTATTAGAAGGACATGTTGCTGAGTTAACTACATATAAAGGTGTTATGATATCAAAAGCAAACGCTGACAAAGATAAATTTATGATTAATCTTTTCTCAGCAATGGATAAATAATAAATAAAAGTACCAAATTGGTGCTTTTTTTGTTATTATATGTGTAGGTTGTTATGGAAAAAAGAGAAGAAATTATAGAATTAGATAATGTAGAAGATATAACTGACGAAGAATTAACAGACGATGAACTCATCAGTACTTTTTCTAGTGAAGTATTAGATGCAGCAAAAGCGTACATTCTTTCCATAAAACAATATAAACTTTTATCATATGATGAAACTAAAGAACTATTTGATGAATATATTAAAACTCATGATAAAAATATAAAAAATAAAATAGTTGAACACAATTTAAGACTAGTAGTAAAACTTGTAGGAAAAGTTGGAAAACCTAATACAAGCATGGAATTTCTAGATTTAATTCAAGAAGGGAATATTGGTCTTATGAAGGCAGTTGACAGATTCAATCCGGCATTAGGTTATAAATTTTCTACCTATGCAACTTATTGGATAAAACAAAGTATAACGCGTTCTCAATATAACAATGATACAACCATAAGAATACCAGTCGGTGCTCGTGCCTTATTTTATAAATATTTAAAATATAAATCTAATTTTTTAAAAAATAATGGAAGATATCCAAATGAAGAGGAAATAAAGGAATATTTAAATATAAAAAATGAGCAATATAAAACACTCATTCATATTGAAAATAATGTTAATACCCTTTCATCTTTAAATGAATTAGTATCTAATGATGATGATGCATCTACTCGTGAAGAACTTTTAGCTGATAAAAAAAGTGTTTTTGATACTAACACAGTTAATAAATTAAATGACCTTAGTCTTTTATATAACTTAAAGTCATCCTTACCAAAGCTTTATTACTATGTTTTATATTATCGAGTATTAACAGAGGATACTTTATCACTTGAAGAAGTAGGAGATAGAATTGGACTAACTCGTGAAAGAGTAAGGCAGATTGAGAATAAAGCTTTAGAAAAAGCAAAATTAATCAGAAAACAGCAACGCAACCTTAATCGTGATATTGATGAAAGAAGTGTTTTACCAGAACCATTTGAAAAATATGCAATTCTAGCTTATTTAAAAAGACATTTAAGTCCTTATGAGTATTACATTTTTTATTATAAATGGTATAAGCACTCAACAATAATAAATGATGAATTTGTCTATAATGACATAATAAAAGAATATTCCTATCTTTTTAGATTTGGTGGAGAGTATTCTAACGCTATTAAAGAAGTAGCTGGTAATAGATCTGTTTCTATTATTTTTGATGAAGATATTTCTCCAATTAATTATAGTAGTATATATTCTATAATAGATAAAATTAGTGAAGATGAAATAAAAAAAATAATAAGTGGAACTTATCTTGAAGATGAAAAACTAATTCATGATTTTTTTGATTCAAAAGTTGACTTTGTTCGAAGCGATGATATTGAACTTGTCTTAAGAAAATTAAATCTAAATTATTATGGATATCAATATAAAAAATCTACAATACCACTAGATTTACTTTATAAAACATATTTAGAAAATTATGACGAATTTACTCCTCAAGTAAGAGAGTTATTAGAAGGTTCTATATTTTCTAAATTTACAAATAAAACATTAGAAAGCCAAGTCAGTCATTCTAGTGAAAGAATAACTTATAGTATTAAAAGATTAGAAATAATGTACTATAATCTTGATAATTTCTTACGATGTGTTGTACCTAAAAATGACTTAGAACGTATTCTTAATGACAAAAAGAATGACTTATCCGATTATGCTAGAGAAATAATCTATAAAAGATATATTCAAGGAATTTCTAAAAGAAATTTAGCTATTGAATATGGTATAGATGATGCCAAAATGCGTGATGAATTAAGAAAAAGTTATGATCATGCCATTACTTTACTTTTAAATAGATCGAATAGACTTGTTATAACAGATGAAGAAAGATATTCTAAATATATACTAGATAAACGATATCCAATGACGGAGGTTGCAAGAGAAGTTTGTAGACTATTTATTATTGAACATAAAAGTTATAAAGAGATAAATGAAATATTAAATATCGGAAGTACAACTAAAGTATCAAATTATTTAACAGAATCAATTAGAAGAATGGATATTTGGTATTATGGAATAATTGATGCAAATATTTTAGATAAAGATAAAGTAAAGAGATTATTAAATGAAAGAAATTTCACTACTAAAATAAGAAATATCATTATAAATAAATTTATAAAATGTATGTCTAATGAAGAAAATGCCCTTGAATTAGATTTAGAAGTACGAGATATAGAAAATATAGTATCATATTTTAGTAATATTTATAATGAATACTACAGTCAAATTACTTTAACAGATGACCAGATTATTCATGAAATAAATTTACCATTATGTGATTCAGTTTTAACTTTAAAAGAAAAAGAATTTTTAAGTTTTGCCTATGGATTAAAAACTATCTATAATGAAGAAGGAGAAAAATATTCCAATACTGACTTGATACTTAAACTACATGCTAATCCTGAAAACTTAACCCTATTTAAAGAAAATGCATTATTAAAAATACGTGAACATGTATGTGGATTTATAAGTCCCTCATTCAGTGCTTATTCACAAGATGAAGTAAGGGAGTTACTAAAGAATCCGTTATTGCCAATAACTGATTATGAAAAGGAATTACTAAGAAGTGTAAAAGGATTAGATAATGTATACTATAATCAATCTGAACTTGCAAGAAAATATGGAGTAAATCGTGGAAGTATTACAAGAAGAATAAATCGAGCTTTATTAACTTTAAAAAAATATGAAAGTGGACTTATTGAAAGTAAAGTTGATTATGAAACAGTTGTAAAACCTATGCTTAAGTATTTTCCTTTATTTGATCAAGAAATACTAATAAAAAGATTTAAAGAAAATAAAACATGTGAGCAAATTGGAAAACCTTATAAACTTACCGAACAGCAATCTCTTGATTTAGTTGATAGAGTAGAAAGAAGATTATTTTATTTATTAAAATATCCAAATGCCAAAAAGTTTGATTTTGATTATGCTAGAAGTGTAATACATGAAAAACTATTACCTTTTAATGGAAATAAAGATAAAGCTATCATGTTATATGAAAGAATATTTGGGGATGACGGATTACCACCATTATCTAAAGAAAAACTATCAACTGAATTTAATCTAAGTAAAAATCTTAATCTATATCTTTATGCAAAATATTTAATGGTAGCAGTTTTAAAATATAAAGATGGTATAAGAAAGAATAATAGTTTTACAAAAGAAGAAATAGAAGAGTATTATAAAAAGAATAAAGATAAATATTCTTTAAAAGAACAAATGATTTTTGAAAGCACTATAGCTAAAATGGATTTAGCTAATGTCGAACTTCCTTATTATGATGTTTATAATGAATTTGTTACATATGAAGTATTAAAGAGCAGAAAAACTAATCTATTTTATAATGCTTTAACAAAAAAAGAGCTAGTTAGAGATACCATTATAAATAATCCCTATAATATAAGTCATTTTCAATTAAAAACTTTAAGAGATTATTATGAAATAACTAAACGAGAATTAATGAATGGAAAAGAAAAAAATAAACTAATTAAATTACTATCACCAGTCATTATGGAATATTATATGAAAAAGAAAAAAGAAGAAAAAGAAAGTATTGCTGCCGAAGTTAATAAAGCAAGAAAAGTTTTTGAAACTGGTGAAATAGTAAAAGAAGATACAGAAAATAATATAGCTTATACTTTACCATATTTTTATCTACCTCATAATCACGAAAGTGATAAGGTATTAGTTGGAACTAATGATTTAGATTATGTATTTGCCTATATTTTTAACCATATAAAGAATATTGATGTCTTATCATCAAGTGAATTATTAAAAAATCTTTATGCTTTAAAAAGCTTAATTGTTCGTGAGCATGATCATTATCTTTATACGGATATATTTAAAAATGGACTAACAGATAAAAATTTAGAAAGTATAACTAATTTACCTAAAGAATTAAGAATATTCTTTAAAGGACTTATTAGGTTATCAAATGGTATAGTAAGGCAAGATATAACTTTACCAGATTATGAATATAAGAGAAAAACATTTGTCCAGAATACTACCTATTTTAAAAAAATACACCCAAGGTTAAAAAATACCAATGTTAACTTTATAAAAGACTTAAATGATTATTATCAAGAAATAAATTTGGGAAGAATTAAGGAAGATGAAAGTAATCACAAAGAAAGTCTTAAGATGTATCAAAGTTATTTAGCTGAAAATGGGAAGATAATTAGTTACTTTGCAAGACAAGAAAGCAAACTTATAGATTATCTATTCGATGAAATTGATCATGAAGTAATAGATATAAGAGGGACTCATCTTAAAGATGGTGTTGTTGGAAAATTAGTGAGAACTATAGGTAAATAATATTTACAATTACTTCTTCATTTGTTATTATATTAAGAAAAATTTAGGAGTTATTTATGAAACACATTTATAAGAAGGCTAGAATTATAAAATATAATAACAATTTATTTCAAATAGTAATAAGAGACGATTATAAAATTGGATTCTTTAAAATAATAAAAAAAGGGGAATATGAAGAGTATACTTTCCCAACAGCAAAAGAATTTTTGCACTTAAGTAGTGTATTAAATGTAACTAATAGTATTAAGTTTTAATTAAGCAATAGTTTATCCTATTGCTTTTTTTTACATAAAAAAAGCCTTCGAATGAAGACTTAATAAACATATGATGGTGCAGGTAACAGGAGTTGAACCTGCACGGATTACTCCACTAGATCCTAAGTCTAGCGCGTCTGCCAATTCCGCCATACCTGCACATGAATGGTGGATCTTGTAGGACTCGAACCTACGACCGCCCGGTTATGAGCCGGATGCTCTAACCAACTGAGCTAAAGATCCATTGCCACTGCTCTATAAATATAACACATTTTTTTTTTCAGTGCAATAACTTTTTGTTTTTTGAACTCAATAAATATGTTATTATAACAATCATGGTGGTGATTGTATGCTAAAAGATATGCTAGAAAATAAAAAATTATTCATTTTTGACATGGATGGAACATTAATTGAATCTTTAGGAATATGGAGTGAAGCAGATCAAGTATTTCTAAAAAATGTTACAGGTGTTTCCATTGATGCAAGTAAAATAGGATACATTCGCGATAAATTTATAAGTGAGTGTGGAAGTATTGACCCATACCTTGCTTGGGTAGATAATATTAGAACTAACTATAATATCGATGCAAGCTTAGAAGAATTAGCCGCATACCGAAAGAAAATATGTTTTGAGTTAATAGGTGAAAAGCTTACATTAAAACCTTACGCCAAAGAATTACTCTCTCTTTTAAAAGGAACCGGCTATAAATTATGTCTTTCTTCAAGTGGAGCTAAATCAAGTATAGATAGAATACTTTATCAAATTGACGCTACAAGTTTTTTAGGAGAAGATATATTTGATCTTATATTAAGTTCATCATCAGTAAAAATGCTAAAACCATCTCCTGAAATACACGAACTTGCACTTTGTCACTTTGGTGTTGATAAAAGTGATGCCGTCATCATTGAAGACTCATCAGTTGGTCTTGCTTCAGCAAGAAGAGCAGGAATTGACGCTATCATTGTAAAAGAAGTCTTAAATAAAGATTATGAAAAGCTAAAAGAAGATGCCGATTATTATATAGATTCACTAGAATATTTATATAATATTATGCAAAAAATAACAGAAAAAAGCCCCAAAATGGCTAAATAACACAGAAAATGCCTTCAAAATTTGCATTTTTTTTTATTATGTGTTATTATATGACGCAATTCAAGGGGAAAGGGAGATTTAAATGAAGAAATTTAAAGTTTTATCATTACTTATGCTTATTGCAGTAATGATATTTGGTGGAATGATGAATGCTAATGCATTAACATCACTTCCAGATTCAGTTGTAAGTGACGCACACAAAAATCCTACACTAGTTGGTGGATTAAGAGAAGTTGAGTATATTAAAAACTTCCCAGTAATCGTTAAAACAGCTGACAATGGTAAATATTACATCTATTGTATGAACTTATCAGCAACATACGCTGCTAATATCAAATTTAGCAAAGCTGGTACAGTTGATCCTGGATATATTTACATTTTAAATCATAAACCAAACACTGGTGATAAAGATAAAGACTTCTATATCACACAAATGGCAGTTTGGTATTATGAAGACTATCTATCAGGTAAGGATTTTAACCTAGTTAGAGAAGTAAAAGAATACATTGTTTCAAATGTAGAAAAAGATCCAGTAGCTCGTTATATATATAACCTATATAGAGGAGCAAAGGTTTACAAAGGAGAAAAAGCAGTTCTTCAATTTGATAAATCGAATATTTCGTTTACTATAGAAAATGGATATTATGTTTCTAGTAAAATCGAAGTAATTAAAGCAAACACAACAGGAAATTTAAAATATTCCTTAACAAATGCTCCAGCAGGATCAAAAGTAGTTAAAGCTGGAGAAGATGGTGTTAAAGTTAAAATTCCAGCAGAAAAAATTCCTGAAGGAAAACAATTAACATTCTCACTAAATATTGAAGGGGCTTATACAGAATATACTGGATATTATTACTATCATAGCAATAAATATCAAAAAGTATTATTCCAAGATCCATTAGAAACTAAAGTAACATTAAAAGATTCAGTTTCATTAACAATTAAACATTATTATGATGAATATGATGTTAATATTAGTAAAACTGATGTTACTCAATCTAAGGAAGTTCCTGGAGCTACACTAGTAGTTAAAGATTTAACTGGAAAAGAAATCGCTACTTGGGTTTCAACAAACGAACCAAAGCGTATTACTTTAAAAACAGGAGAATATACATTAACTGAAACATTAGCTCCACAAGGATATAAGTTATCTAAAACAACAATTCATTTCTATTTAGATGAAACAGGTGCAGTTTATGTTAAGAATGAACAAGGAAAATATGTAAATGTTGATAAAGTAGTTATGATTAACGAGCTTATTGATATGATTAGTGTTGCTAAGAAAGACTCTAAAACTGGAGAATTATTAAGTAATGCTAAATTAGTTATCAAAGATGCCTCTGGAAATGTAGTTAATGAATTTACTACATCTGGTTCAGCATATCAATTATCACTACCTGCTGGTAAATATACTTTATCTGAAGTAGAAGCTCCAGCTGGATATGTTCTAAGTAAAGAAGTACTTTCATTTGAATTATTGGAAGACGGAACACTTAGAGTTATGAATAAAGAAGGAGTTTACACTGACAGTGCTTACATCACATTCTATAATACAAAAGAATCTCAAGAAACAGTACATGTTCCTGCTACAGGAAAAAATGCTACACTTATGATTATTGGTGGTATAGCACTTCTAATTGGTGGAATTGCTTGTGCAAAGAAAACAATTAAAGAATGCTAAGATACTCCTTAGCATTCTTTTTACTCTAATTGGTCTATTTATGATATCTTTAAATTATTTCGGTGGAATTAAAAGTAATCTTTTTAATAAGAAAAACATTGAATTAATGGAACAACAAGTATTAATAACTGAAAGTCTTGATGAAGTATCAGATGAAGATCTTAATAATACTATAGTTGATAAAGAAGATAAGTATAGTACTGATAGAGTTGATGCTTACATTGGATATTTAAGTGTACCTGATGTAGACATAAAAAGGGGATTTGTTGATGTTGATTCTAAATACAACAGTGTTGGATACAACGTCATGTTAATAAAAGGCTCAGATATGCCTGATAAAGAAAATGGTAATTTGATATTAGCTGCTCATAGAGGAAACTCAAGTGTTTCATTCTTTGATAAATTATATAAATTAAGTGATAATGCAAATGCTTATATTACATATCAAGGTAAGGTATATAAATATGAGCTTCGCAATCGTTATTTAGAACCAAAAGATGGTGAATTAACTATTCGTCGTAATGCTGATGTTACTACTTTAACATTAATTACTTGTACGAGAAATGATAAAACTACTCAAACAGTGTTCATCTTTGAACTTGTTGGTGTAGAATAGAAGGGGAGTTTTGAAGTATGACAGAATTAAGTTTATTTGAGATAATAAAATATGCACTAAAATCTCTAGTAAATTCTCACGTATTTATACTCGTTTTATTAGAACTAGCAATTTTAGTAATTGCTATGATATTTAAGAATTTAATGAATAAGAAAGTTGTAAGAAATACTAGTATAATAGCTAGTCTAATAGTATTAGGTTTTTATGTTTCAAACTATGTTAGTACAGTTGTAGTTTTTTTAAACAATGTATCAACTAGATTAATTGAAGTATTATATTTCCCAACTACATTAGAATTTATGTTAGTTATGATCGTGTCTTTAGTTATTATGTGCGCAACACTTTTAAGTAATAACACAAATAAATATATCAAAATATTAAATACTATCTTACCAATAACTATATCATTCTTATTCTTATGTATAATTGAATATATGAATGTAAATAGTGTTCCATTTGATGAATTTAGTGTATTTACTAATCCTATACTTATGAGTTTATACGAACTTTCGATGGGACTATTTATGTCATGGATAATTGCTTTACTTGTAATTAAGATAGATAAATTTATAATTAACTCAATTACTAGTACAAGTAGTGTACAAGATACAAATCTTAATTTAGTAACAGTTACTGTTCCATCTAAATTAGATGATGCAAATGATGAAATAGAATTACCAAAATTAAAAAATGGAGTAATAAAATAAGACTTACCTAAAGGTAAGCCTTTTTAAAAGGAGGATAAGTATGAGTGATGAAATATTAAAAAACGGAATTATAGCTTTTCTATCAGGATTATATAAATATAAAGAAAATGAAGCATATTTGATAGAATCATCCAAGTCAATTAACTCTTTAATTGACTTTCACCAAAAAAATGGCCTTCTGCCCGAATTAACTAAAAGGGATATAACTAAATTAGTAAGTAATAAATATAACTTTTTAATTCATGATATTTTAAAACATAATTTTGATTTAGTTTTTTTACGAGATAATGCTGATGAAGAACTATATCCAGCCAATTTTTTTGTAGGAGTTATACTTACACATTTTTCATCAAGAATAAATGATATCCAAGAAAGTTTTTCATTATTAATTGATGAAATAGAAAAGTTTGATTATAGAATGGATAAAGTTTCTAAAAAGAGATTAAGAATGCTTGCTTCACTTTTAAAAGGAAATAATCTATACGATTTTGATGAAGAATCAAGGTTATGTGCAGAAAAGATTTTAGCGCTTCATAAAACTTGTCTTGATAAAATCGATGCATTTTATCGAGAAGATATAATTGGAGATTATCATAAGATAGTAGAAGAAAAATTAGCTGAATGCTTTGATAATATTCCTCATAAAGATGAATCAGAACTAGTTGACACTATTGTAACAATTTATGAATTAGATATAGAATTTTTAAGAAGTGTTGAAGAATATGACCAAATTGAGAAAGTAAGATGTGCATATTTAAAATACATGGAAGAACATAACTTAGATACAAGTAGAATATTAGATAATAATACAACAGGATTATTTATTGCACCACAAAAAAATTTATTTGACCCAACTCCTTATTTACATATGAGCTTAAAGGAAATATCGCAAGAGGTATTTAGAAGAGAGATGGAAAATGTTCAAAATTTCTTCTCGCCAACTGAATTTGATAAAGTAAGAGATATATTAGGAGATGTTGGAATAATTCTTATAGATCCAATCACGATAGATCCAAGTAATCTTGGATCAGATAATCCATCCGATCAAACAGGAAAACAAAGAAAAAGAAAATGACTTCTATCATTTAGATAAAAGTCATTTTTTTATTCACTTTCAATTAATACTGCATGAACTACATGTCTAGTTGTATGTGAAAAACAAGTAGAAAGGGTAAGAATCTTAGATTCAGGTGTAAGAGGAACATTAAAGTTATTTTTACTACGATTCTTTAACATATTTAAAAAGTTCATATATTCTTCATCACTTTCAAATTCGGTTTTTAAATAATCTTCTGTTTCATTTATTTGATATAAAGAAAATATTTGCCATTTCATATTTTTATTTAATGTATTAAAAGTAATTGTTTGATTACTCGCATTAGAATACCAAGATTTACTCATCATATTTTTTATTGTACCAAACATGATACCTTGCTTTATATTATGTCCATAAATTATTGTATTTCTATCAAGATTTTCAATATTATTTCGATAATCCATAAATATCCAACCCATACTATTTTTCTTCTTAAAATAATCTCGATTTAAGTAGTAGGAATTAGTATCAGCTTGAACAACAGGATAATTTATTTTAGTATTATTAACTTGAATCCATCCAACCGTATCATTATTCTTTTGTAAAAGAGTATCAAATACTTGAGAAAAGTTTGTATAATAAGAAGACACATAATTGCTTTTTTTCTTTGTTGTAGTTGTCTCTTCTTCATTAACATCGATATAATCAATATCGCTTTCGTTATCATCTTTATCAACATATTCTTCAGCATTTTTTAAAATACTTTCTAAATCTAGAAGTTGAGCATCAATTTTATTCATATCTTTATATTGACTATAATAATTAACTGCAACAACTACAAAAGAAAATAATACAATGAATAATACTAGAGTAGTAAATATTTTAAAATTAAGTTCTTTCAAAAAGTTTTTATTTTTATACTCTTTAGAATAATTTAATTTAAACTTTATATTATTATCTTCAAAATATTTATGATAACTTTTCTTAAGATAAGCTACGGAATTATAAATTGTATTTAAATCATTATTCTTTTCGTTAGTTTCAATTAAAATATTTTCTTTTTTATTTTCAATTATTTCATTAATTACTGTTGTAATAATCTCATTGGAGTAATTAACAATTTTTATTGTTCTCAATTTAGCGTTAATCTTCATGAAACTTTTAAATTCATTTAAATCGTCATGATTAAATTCATTACTTATAACTAGATACTTTTTATAGTAAACATCACTATAACTATTTAAAGAGTTAATGACCATAAATTTAGATTTAGTTTTAATTTTATTTCTTGTTTTAATTTTTACTGATTTATTAGTATCTAATCTTTCTATTAAATATTCTGATAAATCAAAACATTCAATTTCATTAACATAATTATTTTCAAGTAATTTAAAAAATATATCATATGATAATTTCTTATCAGGTTTAAAAACTATTTTTTTTATTCTTTCCCAAGTATTAATTAAGTCAAGGGATATAGTAGCAATTTCTAAATTATTTATTTGAACAGTATTTATATTATTTTTTAGAATAACTAGACTTAAAAAGTTAGAGACGAGTTCAAAGTTTTCATGGATATAAGCACGAGAAAATTTAAGATCTTTTAAATCAATAATATTCGTGTTATTTAGACTTTTATAATCAACATCTTTTTTTATTTCGGATATACTAATAGTAGAACCAGATAATTTGAATACAATGTTAAAGTCCACTTTAACCAACGCCTCTCTAATATATATAATAGCATATTCCATTAATATTATCTATAACATTTGACATAACTAATTCTAAGTGATATTATAAACTTGTAAATCGATGAAGAAGGATACGATTATTAATATATTTTTTAAAGAGAGTTTATGTTTGGTGGAAATAAACATTAATAATTAATAGTTACTACCTTTTAAGAGAATTAATAAATTCCGGATTATAACCGTTATAAATAGACATAAGTTAAAGGAAGAATGGTACCGTGCTTTATGCACTTCTTGGTGTCATTCTTTTTTCTGTTTTAGGAGAGTATATGAAAGTTAAAGATTATGAAATATCAATATCAATGCTTGATTTTTTAATTAATTATGTTAGTCTTGATGAAATGGTTGATAGTGAAACTATTAAAAAATTAGAAAAAGCTACTCATCGTGACATAAAAGAACTTAATATTCCTTATGTTAAAACGGTACCATTTGAAATAGTTAATAAAGAAAGTATTATGAATGGAAGCATACTTTATGTCTATGATGGTAAAAGTACAAAGAAGAATAAAAGGGTAGCACCCTATATAAGACCGGAAATATTAAAAGAAGAGGAAAGAAGAAAAGAGGAAAAACCTTATGAAAGGAAATTATATACACATAAGTAAGTGTTTATTTAGGTATCAAATACGGACCTGCTAATGAGGGATAATTATGGAAAAAGAATTGTATTTAAGACGTATTAATACGAGGTATGAAGTTTTTATTAAAGATTTAAGTGATAAAACTATTCCATATCATATGGAGTTTCCTTTTAAGGAAGCAGCCGTAATAATTGTCTATCCAGATGGCTTAATTGATGCAATAAGAGTTACAGGGAAGTACTCTAATCATATTGATTATTATCGGGACCTTTTTAAAACATCTGAATATTTTGCAACTGAGGTAAGAAAAAGAATTAAATATTTTGATATTTTAAAAGAAACTATTACTAATGCATTTGATAATTTACTAGCCAAGGATGGTATAGCAGTATTTCATAATTTAGATATGGAATATCTTGTTGAATATGGGATGGATGAATCTGAAAATGCAGAATTCTTCTCTTACTTACCGAATGAAGATATTCGGACAAGTGAGGTAAGAAAAACAATAGACACTATAATAAATAATTATGATAATAATAAAATACAAATAAATGTTTACGATCCGAATTTCGGAAGATGTAAAGGAAGAGAAAAAGAAAATAAAAGATAGGAGAATATATATGATAAATTTTAAAGAAGATGAAAAATTAAATATTTTAAATCATAGTTGTGCACACCTTATGGCACAAGCTATATCACACCTTTATCCTGATGCCAAATTTTGGGTAGGACCAGTTGTTGAAAGTGGTTTTTACTATGATGTTGACTTAGGAGATAAGGTTATAAATGAAAATGATATCGAAGCAATAAGTAAGGAAATGAAACGCCTTGCTAAAGATGGAAAAAGAATTGTACGTAATGAAATAAGTAAAAGTGATGCTTTAGAGCAATTTAAGGATGACCCATATAAAATCGATTTAATTGAAAGAATGGATGAAAACGAATCTGTTATAAGCACTTACACTCAAGGAGATTTTACAGATCTTTGCCGTGGACCACATGTTGAGACAGTTAAAGAGTGTAAAAACTTTAAATTAATTAAATTTAGTGGTGCTTATTGGAAGGGCGACATAAATAATAAAGTTTTACAAAGAATTTATGGTGTATGCTTTCCAACTGAAGAAGAACTTGATGCATACTTACAAGAACTTGAAGATGCTAAACTTAGAGACCACAGAAAATTAGGAAAAGACTTAGGAATATTTATGACTAATGATTTAGTTGGAAAAGGACTTCCAATGTATTTACCTAATGGTTATATAGTATGGGACGAATTTGAAAGATATATTAAAGAAAAAGAAAGAAAGTTAGGATATAAACATGTTTTAACTCCACCTTTAGGTAATGTTGAACTTTATAAAACTTCAGGACATTGGGATCATTATAAGGATTCAATGTTTCCAAAAATGGAAGTTGAAGGTGAAGAATTTGTTTTACGTCCAATGAACTGTCCACATCATATGATGATTTATGCAAATGATATTCATTCATATCGTGATTTACCACTTCGTATTGGTGAAATCGCAAGAGATTGTCGTTTTGAATCAAGTGGGTCTCTTAAAGGTATTGAACGTGTTAGAAGTTTCTGTCAAAATGATGCTCATCTATTTGTAACTCCAGAACAAATCGAAAGTGAATTCAAGCTTGTTGTTGATTTAATTCTAGAAGTTTATAAGGAACTTGATATTACAGATTATCACTTTGAACTTTCATTAAGAGATAAAGAAGATAAAGTTAAATATTATCCAGATGATGAAATGTGGGATAATGCTGAAAATAAATTAAGAGAAGTTTTAAATGATATTGGCATACCTTATGTTGAAAAAATAGGAGAAGCTGCTTTCTATGGACCTAAACTTGATGTTCAAGTTAAACCAGCTGTTGGTAATGAATATACTTTATCAACTTGTCAATTAGACTTCTGTTTGCCTCGTCGTTTTGATTTAACTTATGTTGACAGGGATGGTTCTAAAAAAACTCCAGTAGTAATCCATCGTGCAATTTTAGGTAGTATTGATAGATTTATTGCTTACTACTTAGAAGAAAAAAGAGGAGTTCTACCTCTTTGGGTAAGTCCAGTACAAGTATCAATTTTACCAGTTAATAATGAATACCATCTAGAATATGCTAAAAAAGTAGAGGATGCTCTAAGAAATATCGATATACGTGTAGAACTTGATAGTAGAGATGAAAAATTAGGATATAGAATGAGAGAATCGCAAATGAAAAAAGTACCTATTTCTTTAGTACTTGGTAACCAAGAAAGAGATGAAGAAACAGTTACAATTAGATTCTTTGGTAGTGAAGATAAGAAAACTATGAAGTTAGATGAATTTATTTCATATATTAAAGAAAAAAGAGACAATAGAGAATATAGTTTAGATTAAAGATATAACAAAAGTTATATCTTTTTTTTGACAAAAGGATGTCTAATATTTTCAATATTAATTCAACTAAGTAATATTCAATGTTATCATTATAATAGATAGTCAAGCTTGAAAGTGGAAGTATTATGTCAAAGAAAAGAAATATTATAAGAAGAATCTCAATTAACAGAAATATTTTCCGTGATATGCCAGATGATACAAAAATAATAGTAGGAACAGATGCTACTAAAAATTGGATTTTAAATCTTACTACAGAAACTATTAATTATTATGGACCAGATAGACCAGCAGCTTGGAATGATTCAAATATTTCTGTAGAAGCTTAATAATAAATAAAAAAGGAGAAAAGTTATGATGCTTTTCTTCTTTTCTTTTCAAATGTTATTACTTTATCAAATGATGAATGGAATTGATATGATGTAATATCTTTTTCTTTAAATTCATCAAGTGTAAATACTTTTCTTCTTTCTTCATCATTTATAAAGTCATTTACATTTTCATGACCCTTGTAGTTGTTATAAATATATCCACATTGGATTATGCCTTCTTTAGTTAAATTTTTACTTAACACATGAATAAATCTTTTATAACATTTTAATGTATTAACGTCCCATATTTTATTAATAGAATCATTAATGTTTGATAATAACATAATGTCATATAAATCGTTTAAACTATTTGGTAATTCATCAAGACCTGTTTCAATAAATTTAACTTTCTTTCCTTCGAGTTTTTCTTTTAATTCTTTAAAATTATTTTCACCCATATAATTATTAACTCTTTCAAGTGTACTAATAGTTGGGTAAAAAGCGTGAGCAATTTTAAAGAATATTTCTAAACCATTATAATTGCTATATAAATATTCATAAAAACTATTTGCTTCATCGCTTAGAGAATTACTAAGCTTTTTATATGTCTCATTATATAAGATGCCACCATTACCTGGAAGAAAGAAGTTACAAAATTCTCTGTAGTCTAGTTTTTGTGCTGCCGCAATTTTTAATTCGGCTTGTGCTAAAGCTAGGGGATTAATATCAAATAAAGTAACACTTTCTGCTCCAAGGAAGTAGGCATTAAGTGCTTGATCTCCTGATCCAGCAACTGCCAAGACGTTTCTATCTTTTAAATTCATTCCATCAAGTATACCTTTGATATTTTCAGTCGTGTTTAAATATATTTTGCCATATTTTTGAAAATCATCATATAATTCATAACGAGATTCAAAAATAGCTTTAATAATATCTATATTTATATTCATAATAACCCCTCATTAATGTGTCATATTATAGCAAATCAAATGCTTTTTGTCTAATTTCTATAAAAAAATTTAATTTTTATTTGCCGTAATTCCGTAGGTTAGGAAGACTTTTTATATTTCATTTTAATTTTTTGTTAAAAAGTAGTTGACAAATAGATATGATATTAATATAATGTTAATAACAAGAGCGAAGAACTCTTGAAAATTAAACACATTTGTTATTAATAAAAAGATAATAACAATAAGAAAGAGGAGATAAAATGGAAAGAAAAGAAAATGGAGAAACTATTAGAGCAAATAAGTATAACAATAATAAAGAATATCGTGAATACTTAAGACTAATAAGAGAAATGAATCCAGAACAAAAGGCAGCATTTGAGGTATTACTTCAAGATGTAAGAAAACTAAAAAATTTAGCTGAAGAGAAGGGAGTTACTAAAAAGCAATTTACAAAAGCTTTATTTATAGTAGATATGAATAATGGATTTGTAAATTTCGGAGCAATGCATAACAAAGACTATAATGCATTAGTACCTGAACAAACAAGATTAATTGAAAAATTTAGACAAGAAGGTGAGTTAGTAAACTTTATAATGGAAGGGCATATTGAAGAAGCTGTTGAATTCTTAGCTTACCCAAGCCACTGTGTTATTAATACACCAGAAGCTGAATTAATACCTGAATTAAAAGAAGAAGAGTATAAAGATAATACAAACATCTATTATAAAAACTCAATTAACGGTGGATTAAATCTCGATTTACAAATTGATCTAGAAGATCTAACAGATTTAAAAGAGATTGTAATTGCTGGAGTATGTACAGATCTATGTGTATTAGATTTTGCTAAAACTATTGCAAGATTATTAGACGAAATAAATCATAAAGTACATATCTTTGTAGTTGCTAGTGCAGTAAGTACTTTTGATGCCCCTGGACACGGAAAAGATGATGAAACAGAATTTGCTTTTGAAGTACTTAAAAAATCTGGAGTAGAAATCGTTGATGATTTTGAACAACTAGAAAGAAGAGAAAAGGAACTTAAGCTTAAGGCTTAGTATATTTTTTAACATTTGATATTAATAAAATATAAATAAGAGAAAGAGAGAGATGAAATTATGAAAATGTTTAATGGATATGAAAGATTAGCAAGAGATTATAGTTTATTATCAGATAACTATGAACATAAAATGGGACAAGGATACTTAATTAATGGAAAGAAAAACCAAATGGCTGCCTTTGATGTATTCTTTAGAAAAGTTCCAAACAATGGAGGATATGCAATAATGGCTGGTGTTGATAAAGTCATTTCTTATATTGAAAACCTTCATTTTGGAGAAAAGGAATTAGAATATTTTAAAAGAGCAGGATTTAGTGATGAATATATTGAATATTTAAAGAACTTTAAATTTACTGGAACTATAAAAGCCATCCCAGATGGTACACCAGTATTTCCAAATGAGCCACTTATCACTGTTATCGCACCAGTGATTGAAGCTCAAATACTTGAAACTGCTATTTTAGCATTAGTAAATGGGGCTATGGAACATGCAACTGGAGCAAGACGTATAATTGAAGCCACTCCAAAAGGTGTTGGAGTTATGGAATTTGGTTCTCGTCGTGCCGATGGAACTGAAGCAGCAATAGATGCATCTTTATATGGAATGATGGCTGGATGTATTGGAACAAGTAATGATTTAGCTGCCAATATGGTTAATAAAGTTGGACTAGGAACAATGGCTCATAGCTGGGTTGAAAGTTATGACGATGAATTAACTGCTTTTAAGGCATTTGCTAGAAATTATCCAGAAAATTGTATTTTACTTGTTGACACATATGATACTTTAAGAAGTGGAATACCTAACGCTATTAAAACTTATAAATGGATGGAAGAAAATGGACTTCCAACAGATCACATCGGAATACGTATTGATTCAGGAGACTTAGCTTATTTATCTAAAGAAGCAAGAAAGATGTTTATTGCAGCAGGATTTCCTCAAGCAAAAATTTGCTTAAGTAATGGTTTAACTGCTGAAACTATCGAAAACTTAATAAATCAAGGCGCTGAATTTGATAGCTTAGGTGTAGGAGATAACATAAGTAAACCTGAAGGTCGTATGGGTTGTGTATATAAAGAAGTTGCATTAAAAGAAGATGAAGAATGGATTCCAAAAATTAAACTAAGTGAAGATACAATTAAAATTGTAAATCCTGATGTTAAAAATCTATATCGTGCTTATGATAAAACTACAGGTTATGCTATTGCAGATATCATGACTCGTGAAAATGAAGAAATAAAGAATGATGACTTAATTATTGTAAGTCCAACTGATTATCTAAAGAAAAAAAGAATTACTGATTTCGAAATTGTACCTTTACAACAAACAATATTTGAAAATGGTGCATTAGTATTTGATGATCCTGACTTAGCTACAACTGCTGCTTACTGTGAAGCTCAAATGGCTACAATTTATCCTGAAATTAAAAGAACAATGAACCCTCATATCTATCATGTAAGTGCTACAGAAGATTATGTAAGGTTTAAAAATGATTTAATAGAAGAACATAAAGCACTTGTATTAAAATAGGAAAATTTATGAGAGAAAGAAAAATAATAAAGGTTCTTAAAAATATAAGTGAGGATCTAAAAGTAGTAAGTTTAAAAGAGATTCAAAAAGATGGTACTGGCTTTTTAGGATTTGAAAAGTATCAAGTTATTTTAAATAATGGAGCAATATTTAATCGTGAAAGACTTATTAAAAATAATATGTCTGGAAATGCTGTAATAATTGTACCAGTAACAAAAGATAATGAAAGTTTCATCATCGTCCAACCAAGGGTATTTACAGATACGAAAGTATCAGTTGAAATACCTGCTGGTTATATAGACGAAGGAGAAACTCCAATTGAAGCTGCAAAGCGTGAATTAAGAGAAGAAATAGGTTGTGTTGCAGAAGAACTAATACCACTAAAATCATTCTATCAAGATCAAGGAATTTCAAGTGCTTACAATACATGCTTTTTAGCATTAGGATGTAAAAAAATATATGAACAAGATTTAGATAAGGATGAATATATTAAATATTTAAAATGTTCTCTTAATGATTTATATTATTTAGTAGATACTGGTGTTATAAGGGATGCTAATGGTATAATAGCAGTAGAAGAAACAAAAAAATATATGAAAGGCAGAAAAAATGGTTTTAATAAACGATAGAGCAAACGATAAATTAAATAATTTAACTCAAGATAATTTTTATATTATTGCAGATTTTGATAAGACTATATCAACTAAGAATAGTGCAACAACATTATCATTATTTTCCAAAAGTGGATTCTATGACGAAAAGTATTCTCAAGAAAGGGATGAAAACTATAATTATTTTCGTCCCTTAGAATTAAATCCAAATATAACCGATGAAGAAAAGTATTTGCTTATGAAAGAATGGCAAACAAGAAGTTATGAATTAATGTTAAAATATCAAGTTCGAGAAAGTGATATTGCCAAAATATTATGTCGAGATGATTTAATCGAATTAAGGGATGGTGCAATTGAATTTATTAGTTTATTAAATGAAAGAAATATCCCTTTAATTATTAATTCAGCTGGTTGTGGAAACTTTATTATTGAGTTATTAAGAAAATATGGTGTATATGATGATAATATTTATGTTTATAGCAACATATTAGAATTTGAAAATGACGTAATAGTTGATTCAATTAAAGATATTATACATAGTATGAATAAATTTGATATTAAGTTAAAAAGTGAATATTTAAAGAGAATATCAGGTAAAAGATTTGGAATTATTATAGGAGATCAGCTAAGTGATTTAGATATGTTAAAATCTCTACCCAAAGAGGAAACTATCTCATTTGGCTTTCTTGAAGAAAAAATACCTAAATTAGAAAATTTATTTAATGAAAATTTTGATGTTGTTTTAAAAGGTGAAGAGTCTTTTTCGGAAATCGGAAAAATTCTTAGATTAAAATAGAATAGGAGAATATATATGGATAAAAGATTAGGTTTTATGAGAGTTGGAGCAGTAACTCCAAAGCTAGAAATAAGTAATGTTTTCTTTAATACTTCAGAGATAAAGAAAATGATGGATGAAGCATTTAGCAAGGGAGTCGAGATAACTTTATTCCCTGAGCTATCTTTAACAGGCTATACATGCCAAGATTTATTTTTAAATGATCATTTGTTAGACGAAGCCCTTAATGGTTTAATTGAATTAAAAAAACATACTAAAAAAACCAAAGGAGTATTTATAGTTGGAGTACCTTTAAGATGTGATAATCAATTATTTAACTGTGCTGCAGTTTTAGAAGATGGTCATATTTTAGGAATTGTTCCAAAAACTTATATTCCTAATTATGGTGAATTTTACGAAAAAAGATGGTTTAGTGAAGATGCTAAAAGATTAAGCAATGAAATAATTATTGATGGAGAGTCTATTCCCTTTAAAACAAATATTTTATTCCAAGAAAAAGGGGATGCCCGTAGAACTTTTGGAATTGAAATATGTGAAGACTTGTGGTGTGTGTATCCTCCAAGCAATGATTTAACTATTAGAGGTGCAAAAATGATATTCAATTTATCAGCATCAAATGAAATAATTGGTAAAAACGAATATCGTAAATCATTAATCAAAAGTCAATCTGAAAAAACTATAAGTGCTTATATTTATGCATCAAGTGGTATTAATGAATCAACTACAGATTTAGTATTCTCAGGAGCTTCATTTATATATGAAAATGGACATATGTTAGAAAGTAACGAGCGTTTCTCATTTGAATCTAGTTTAATTTTTAATGATGTTGATTTAGCTCGTATTGAAGCAATGCGTATAAAAGATATATCTTATATGGGTGTTGTTAAAGATAAAGAACGAGTTTTTGAAAAAGTTTACTTTGAAGGTTATAATCCAGATAATGAATTAGTAAGAACTTATTCACCAGCACCATTTGTTCCTGCACGTGAAGATTTAAGAAATGAAAGATGTGAAGAAATACTAAATATTCAAGCTCATGCTTTAGCTAAACGTTTAAAAGCAACAGGTATTAAAAAATGTGTGATTGGAATATCTGGTGGACTTGATTCAACTCTTGCTTTCTTAGTTGTAGTAAAATCTTTTGATATTCTAGGTCTTGATCATAAAGATATATATGGAATTACAATGCCAGGATTTGGCACAACTAATAGAACATATACTAATTCTTGTGAATTTGTAAAATTGTATGGAGCAACTTTAAAAGAGGTTAATATAAAAGATGCTTGCATGCAACATTTTAAAGATATTGATCATGATCCAAATAATCTTGATGTTACATATGAAAATGTTCAAGCAAGAGAAAGAACACAAATCCTAATGGATTATGCTAACAAAGTAGGTGGTCTTGTTATCGGTACAGGAGATTTATCAGAGCTTTGTTTAGGATGGTGTACTTATAATGGAGATCATATGAGTATGTATGCTGTAAATGTATCAATTCCAAAAACACTAGTTAAATATTTAGTATCATACTTTGCTGTTACAGAAACTAGTTCTGAAAGAAGAAAAATCATTGAAGATATTTTAGATACACCAGTATCACCAGAATTACTTCCTCCAAGTGATAAAGATGAAATATTACAACAAACTGAAAGTATAGTTGGGCCATATATTTTACATGATTTCTTTATATATCATTTCTTAAGATATGGAGCTAGTCCAGAAAAGATTAAATATATTGCAACTTCTACATTCAAAGGATCATTTGATGAAAGTGAAATCGAAAAGTGGTTAAATTTCTTTATTAAAAGATTCTTCTCACAACAATTTAAAAGAAGTTGCTTACCTGATGGACCAAAGGTCGGAACTATTAGTGTATCTCCAAGAGGAGACTTAAGAATGCCTTCTGATGCATCAAGTAAAATGTGGCTTTAGATAAATAAAATATTAACTAAATAATAAAAATAATTTAATTATTATTCTTGAAATCACTATTTTGCGTATTTTTATGCTATAATTGAATAAAGAGAATATCTAAGAAGCATATTCTCAGGAAGTAAGGGTGGAATTGGAATGGAAAAAATTGATAATTTAAAATTAATTGTGTTAGAAAATGCACAAGAACTTGGAAAATTAGTTGATAATCATCTAAGAATAGAAAGAGAGCATCGAGATAGCTATATAGTTCCTATCAAAAATCCTCGATTTTCAAATGGTGAAGGAAAAGCTGCAATATGTGAATCTGTACGTGAAAAAGATTTATTTATTGTAGCCGATGTTGGAAACTATTCATGCACTTATAAGATGCGCGGGCAAGACCATATTATGGGACCTGATGAACATTTTACTGATGTAAAAAGGGTTATAGCTGCAACATCAAATCATGCCAATAGGATATCATTAGTGACGCCATTAATGTATGAGTCTCGTCAACACAAAAGAAAGGGAAGAGAATCTCTTGACTGTGCAATGAGCTTACAAGAAATAGAAAGCTTAGGAATTAAAAACTTCGTTACTTTTGATGCGCATGATCCAAGTGTTGCAAATGCCGTTCCTAAAATGGCTTTTGAAAATTTTTATGCAACAAGTAATATTTTAGAAGTAATGTATGCAACTGATGTTGAAAATCCTGATAATTTGTTAGTACTAGCACCAGATATGGGTGCGGTTGAAAGAGCAAGATACTATGCAGATATTATTGGATGTGAGGTAGGTTGCTTTAATAAAAGAAGAGACTATTCATGTGTAGTAGATGGTAAAAATCCTATAATTGCACACGACTATTTAGGAAGAGATATGACTGGTAAAGACATCATTGTAGTTGATGATATGATTGCATCAGGCGGAAGTGTTTTAGATGTGGCAGAACGTGCTAAGAAAATGGGTGCAAAAAGGGTATTTATATCTGCAACATTTGCTTTATTTACAGAAGGAATAGATGCCTTCGAAAGAGCGTATGAAAAGGGAATAATCGATCGTGTTTATTCAACTAACTTAACTTATGTTCCAACAAGTATTAAAAATGCACCTTGGTATGTAAATGTTGATTCTTCAAAAAAGATTGCTGAAATAATTAATAATTTAAATAGGGGAATGTCTCTTGAACCAATCCATCATGATGGAAATGAAACATATGAAAAGATAAGAAAACTAAAAAAACAAGATATATAATAAAAGAAAGAATGTGATAAACATGCGAATTGGTATATTTGGAGGTTCTTTTAATCCGCCACACAATATGCATGAAAATATCGCCCATTACTTAAAAAAGAATAATGTATTAGATAAAATAATCTTTGTACCGACTGGAAGTAAATATAAATATAAAAATAATTTACTTCCCGATAAAGATAGATACAATATGGTAAAAATTATAACTGATGATTATGACTATTTAGATGTATCAGACTATGAATTTAAAGAAGAAGTTGTCTATACATGTGAAACTTTAAAGCATTTTAAAGAACATTATCCGAGTGATGAAATATACTTTATCTGTGGACTTGATAATTTAAGCTACATAGATTCATGGAAGAATCCTGAATATATTCTTAATAATTTTAAAATACTAGTTATAAAAAGGAATACTGATGATTTAAGTATTGTCTTGAATAAACTAGATAAATATAAAGATAATATTATTGTTGTTGACATGGAAGAAGATTCAATTTCATCAACCATCATTAGAGAAAATTTTTATAAAAAAGACATGAGTGTTTATCTTAATAAAAATGTGGTAAAATATATTAAAGATAATAATTTATATAAATAGGAGATTATGATGAATATTTATGAAGAAATAATAAAAAAATTAAAAGGAAATAATAAATCTATATCAACTATGGAGTCATGTACAGGAGGGTCTTTAGCAAGTGAAATAACTAATCATAATGGAGCAAGTGAAGTACTTAAGTTTTCAGCAGTTACATATTCTAATGAATATAAAATAAAAATGGGAGTAAATGAAAAAATAATTGATAAGTATTCAGTTTATTCAATGGAAACCGCTGTTGAAATGGCTAAAAATATTTCTTTATTTGCAAACTCTAATTATGGAGTTGGAATAACTGGTAAATTAAATAACCCAGATCCAGCCAATCCACGAGGTGAAATTGATCAAGTTTTCATCGCAATATTTGATAAAGATAATGATTCATATTACAAATTTGATATGAAAGCAGATAAAGAAAAGACTAGAAAAGAAAATAAAGAAAAAATTATTGAACAGATTGGTACTCATTTGTTAGAATTATTAAATAAATAGAGGTGTTTTATGGAATATAAAAGCGAAAAAGAATTCTTGGATGCCTATAATCCAGAAGAATTTAAAAGAGTAAGTGTTACAGCTGATATTTTATTATTAAGTGTATCAAGTTATGAAAGTGAAAACTATCGTAAGACAGATGAAAAGCACATGTCAGTTTTATTAATTAAAAGAAGCACATATCCTTTTAAAGACAAGTGGTGTTTTCCAGGAGGATTTATTGGGTATGATGAAGCTTTAGATTCAGCTCCGGCTAGGATTTTAAAAAATGAAACAAACCTAAGTGACATCTATCTAGAGCAATTATATACATATGGAGATCCTTCAAGGGATCCTCGTATGAGAGTTTTATCAACTGCCTATATAGCCCTAGTGGACAAAAATAGATTGACAGGTAAATTAAATGAAGCTGCCTCATGGTTTGATATAAAAATATTAGAAGAAAACAATATTGTTGACATATTCCTAACTAACGGTGAAAAAGATATTAAGATAAAACTAGAAAAAGTTTTAAGAGAAGCAACTACTGATAGATATGATTTTAAGATACTTGAAAATGATGACCTTGCATTTGACCATGCTAGAGTCTTGTTAAGCGGTATTGAAAGATTAAGAAATAAAGCTAATTATACTGATATAGTATTCAATATGATGCCTGAATATTTTACTTTAGGTGAACTTCAAACAGTTTATGAAGTAATACTAAACAAAAAATTATTAGATCCAGCTTTTAGAAGAATTATTGAGCCTAAAGTAGAAAAGACAAATCTTATGCGAACAGGTGAAGGTCATCGTCCATCAGTTTTATTTAAATATAAGAAACAAAAGTGATTTTATTAATCACTTTTTTATTATAACTTCTTGTTATAACTAATTATAAATTATTAATATTTCCATTATGATAGATTTTATTATATAATGAGTGACAAAAGGAAGAGATAACTATGGAAATAAAAGTATTAGGAACAGTTTCACCATGGCCAAAAGATAATTCCAATTGCCCTGGATTTTTAATAACAGAAAATGATTCACGAATAATGCTAGATTGTGGTTTTGGCTCAACAAGTTTGTTAGATAAATATAAAGATTTAAAAGATTTAACAGTTATAATAAGTCATTATCATCCAGATCATTATGGAGATCTTTTTGCCCTTGGTAATGCAACATTCGTTCAACATAATTTAGGATTTTTGGATAAAAAAGTTGAAGTGATAATACCAGAAGAACAAGAAGTAATAAAAGGTATAAATTCAGATAAAATAACTTATGGAGATAAAATTGAAGATTATAATTACATAATGAATACTAAACATGAACACTACTTCGATTTTTCAACATTTAATGATAAAACAACTATTAATGCCGGTGGTATGACAATAACATTTTATAAAACTATTCATGCTCTTAATGCTCATGCCATAAAAATTGAAAGTGAAAGTGGAGTAGTTGTTTATTCATCCGATACAGACTATGATGAAGCATTAGCTGATTTTGCTAAATATGCCGATGTATTCATCTGTGAAGCTTCTTTCTTAAATGGCCAAGTAAAGGGAAACTCTCATCATTTATATGCAAGTGAAGCAGGAAAATTAGCAAGACTTGCAAATGTTAAAAATTTATATCTTTATCATACATACCCTGAGCTAGATAAAACTTTATATTTAAAAGAAGCCTTAGAAGAATTTCCAAATACACATAATTTATATGAAAAAGATATAATAAGATTAAAGAGAAAAATCTAAATATTTACATTTTTAGTATGATAATTTATAATTATACTAAGAGGTATTGATATGGGATATGTATATGAAGATGAAGAAAATGAAGTAACAACAGAAGAACCACAAAAAGTAAAAAATAAAAAGACTAAACACAAAAAAAATAGTAATGGAAAATTCATTGTTGATAATTTAATGAGTTCCCCAGAAGAAGAAAAAAAAGAAAACACTAAAGTCAGTGAAGGATATACTGTTAATAATCTACTTGATAGTGAAGAAGAAAAAGAAGTCTATCTTGATGATATATTAAATAAAAAAGACATGAAACTATTTAATGCTTATTTAGGAAAGAACGCTAAAAAAATTACTGATAAGAATTTTAACTTTGCAGCATTTTTCTTTGGTGGACCATATCTTATATATCGTAAGGTGTATGGAATTGGATTATTTGTTTTAATATTATCTGTTGGTGTTGAAATATTTTTTCCAATTGCAGAAATAAAATGGTATATAACAGCTATCTTTGAAATTCTTCTTTCTCTTGCTTGTGGTATTTTTGCAAATCAAATAATAATGAATAATGTCGCAAGTAAAATTCTTAACTTAAAGATGAAAAAAGAAGAAAATATCAAAGTTAAATTGGCTCATATGGGTGGAACAAATATACTTTTATTCTTTGTAGCGATTCTTATTGTTAGTGGTATATCATCAGTTCTTACTTATGATACCGGCAAAAAAATTCTAGAAAAACTAAAACAAGAAGAAGTGTTTGTTAAGTATGATGGAAGAATAATTGCTAACGAGAGCATTAATATCCGCACACTTTTAGATATTGAAGTGCCAGCAAACTATAAAACAGGACATGCCGATGTTTATGAGTACTCATTTATTTACACAAAAGATGCTAATATCGCGATTGATATCGCTTCTCCTCTTCAATATAAATCTGCAAGAGATTTAATTAAAGATGTTTTAGAATATGAAGGCATGAATGAAAGTGAAATAAAAGAACTTAAATTAAGTAATACAACGTGGGAAGTATTAAATACATCAATTTCATTTTACGCAGCTGGTGTTATAAATAATAGATTATACTTTGTTAGACAAATGCATAGGGGAAACGAAGAAGCTTTTGTTGATACAGAAAACTTCCTAGAATCAATCAAAGCAAACTAAAACTTCATTTGAAGTTTTTTTATTTGTATAAAAACATAAGAAAAAACCCATATATAAAATAGGTGATGATATGGAATTACTAATAGTTTTAGCGCGAACACTGTTTTTTTACTTTTTTATTTTATTTTGTTTTCGTGTGATGGGCAAAAGAGAAATAGGTCAATTATCAATAAGTGATTTAACAATCTCGATACTTATTGCAGAACTTGTAGCTATCTCCATTGAAAATAGGTCAGATGCAACAATACTAACCATTTTACCAATTGTGCTCCTTGTACTCTTAGAAGTTTTACTTGCTTTTATTGAATTAAAGTTTAATAAAGTAAGAAATGTAACAGATGGTAAACCTAGTATTATCATAATGGATGGAAAACTTAATGTTAAAGAAATGGTTAAGCAAAGATATAGTTTGGATGATCTCTTGCTTTCTTTAAGGGAAAATCAAATTAAAGGGTTAAACGAGATAGATTATGCTATACTTGAGACAAATGGTAGACTTTCAATATTTAAAAAGGGTAAATCCAAAGATTATCCACTTCCTTTAATAATCGATGGAATAGTAGATAATGATTCTTTATTAAATATCAATAAAACAAATCTATGGTTAAATAAAGTATTAAACAATAATAATTTAGAAATTAAAAACATTCTCTATGCCTTTTATAAGAAAAATAAATTATATATTGTACGTAAATAAACATGTACAATTTACATATAACAAGATGTAAAAAATGATGTAAATAATAAGTTAATTTACAATAATTAATTGTATGTTTTAACGTCTATATTTATACTTTTACTATAGGTGGTAATATGAAGAATAAAACTATGGGCGTTGTGCAATTAATCTTAAGTATTTTAGTAATAGTGTTATTTAATGCTTTCTATTTTAAGGTACTAAACCTTTTCGGGTTGCATCTTAGTGGAACTGCATATGTAATAGCAAACTTTATTAAACACTTACTTATTTCGTTAATTGTATTCGTTATATACTACCGAAATATAAAGGCTGGAAAGAATAAATTTGGTAAAACTTGGTTAAATAGTTTTATCTATTGTGTTTCCTGCTTTGTGTTTCTTCTAGTCATCACAGTTTTATTACATAAGCTACTAAATTATTTAGGAAATCCACGAGGAATAAAAGTTTCTTATAATTTCACTAATTATTTTAGTACTAAATTTACAATTTCATCAGCACTTAATTTAATTGTAGATACCATTTTCTTACCATTCCTATTATGTGTAGTATTTCCTTTAGGATTTTCTAACATATTCAAAAAAAGTGGAACAGCATCAGTCCTTGCTGGTTTAACTTATGGACTTATTTATGCAGTTTCTCTAAATACAAGTATTGAAGGGGCATTGTTCCTATCACTTACACCCGCAGTGCTTGTAATGCTACTTACTTACCTTTATAAGACCAATCAAAATATTTGGTCAGTAATACTAACATATATATGTTACGTATTATTTGGTGTATTTGCCATAAACTATATAATATAAGGGAGATTTTATGAATTATTTAAAAAATATATTAAAGCTACTTATTAGTTTTATTGTATTCTTCTTTACTTCATATTTTATAGTAGCATTTTTGAAATATGGAATACATCTTGATTTAGCAAGTATTAATAAATCTGGTATAGCCTTACTGGATATGTTAATTTCCTTAGTAATAACAATTGTTTTTTTAATCCTCTATAGAGATATTATTAAGGATTCGTTTGCCAAAACAAAGAAAAAGTATAAAGGAGTATTTACAGATTTTATCTTAGTTATTGTTATAGGTTATTTAGTTATAAATGGTATGCAAATACTTTCTAACTACATATCAACAATTCTTTTCTTTATAACAGGAGTTGAAAGAGAAGTAGCTAGCAATCAAGCAGCCATTGATGAATTACTTAAGAGTGCACCTATAATAATGATCATCTCATCTTGCATACTTGCACCTATAGAAGAAGAACTTCTTTTTCGAGGTGGAATTCGCAAATGTATAAAGAATAAAAAGGTTTACATTGCTTGTAGTGGGTTAATCTTTGGACTAATGCATGTTACAGACAGTTTAGTTTTTATATTAGAACTGCTATTACTAGGGGTAGTAATAGATTATATACTCGAAAATAAAAAAATTAACAAAGAGAGTAAGATAAAACTGTCTGTAATATCAGTGGTCTCAATACTTTTACTATTTGGTATAGTTTATTATTTCCAATATGGAAACTTAATAAATGTCATTGCTAATCTAGAAGTAAAAGAATTAATTGGAAGTGTAACATATGTTATGTTAGGTTTAACGCTTGGATATCTTTATATATATAACGATGAGAATATAATAATAAACATGATTTTACATGCAGCCAACAACACGATAGCTGTAATATTATTATTGTTTTTAAAATAAATCTATAATATAATAGTGGGAAAACAAGAAAAGAGTGGTTAAGTTGACGATAGATGATTTACTTATTACCGGAATTTTTCTTTGGATTATCTTAATCTTTATTATATTATTTAAATACTTAAAGAATAGGAAGATGGAAATGAACGTATTAAAAAAAGCAAAAAAAGATAGAATAGATTTGGAAGCTATAACAAAAAACATTGAAGAAAATTATAAACCAGCTGCCATAAGATTAACTAGTTATGAAGAAGAACAAGAAAACAACGCTATAATTAGTTATGAAGAACTTTTGACTAATAAAGATAAAATGCACATTAATTATGATGATGAATTTCAAAATAAAATTGATGTTAATGTAAAAAAAGTTGATTTAGAAAATAACGTTGGAACTGAAATGCCAAAGACTAAATTAGAAGTATCTTTAATGAACTATAAACAAGAAGAAGACTTTTTAAAAGCATTAAAAAAACTTCAAAGCGATTTGGCTAGATAACGATTGTTATTAAATATATTCTTCTTTATAGTTTGATAGAATTAGTTAGTGTTAGTATACTTGCAGTAACTGATAATATTATATTATCAGTTATTCTAAACGCCTTACTTACATTTGTAATTATTAAGATGGTCGAAAAAAAGTATTATAAAAAATATAATGAACTTAATAGCTTGTTATATAATATATGTCCATTACTTGGAATATTACTAATATTTTTCTTTGTGAAAAAAATATACAGTTCAGACTCTATCTTATTTTTAAAGAATTATTATATAATTACATTTTTACTTTATTATATAATTAACGCTATTTACTTAATAATCTGTAAATTAAAACATTCTTAGGAATGTTTTTTTATTCTTTCAGTTTAGAACTATCATCTAGATACTTATAGTCGAGTTTATTATTATTTGATATTGCTGAAAATGATGTTTCTTTTTCGTAACTCTTTCTTGCACCATCAGCAACTTTACCGCCACGTTTAGCAACTTTCAAATTTTCTTTTAATCCTTGAGGATGCTCTAAATTAGCTATATCTCTTGCAGCAATTTCTCCAATATTTGTTAAGGCTACTTCAATATCCGTCATATTATCTCTTAAAGATTCTTTTCTTAAACCTTTGAATGCTTTATACTCATTTGCTTTCATACCTGACCATCCTTTGTATATTTCATTAGTAAGCATCGCGTATTCCACTGGCTTATTAATTCCTCCTTCTTTCCATATGTCAGTTAGCTTTAATCTGTCTATAATTCCGTTGACTCTATTTTTTATCCATTCATCATTGTAGCCTTTATTTCTATAGTAGTCTAAAGCTCGATTAATGGCAATTTCAGGGTCAAATACTTCATCAATTCTTTCACTTCCAAGATTTGCAAGCCAAACTTTAAAAGGTTCAGCTTTAGGGGACGGAACAGACTCTATAAGTCTAAGTATCCCCTTTGTATCTAAAGCATCAGTTATTCGATTTTTTCCATCTTCAGCCTTCATTTTTAACTGCACGAGTTTTTCGTGCAGTTCACTTCCTTCATTAATTAGTTTTCTTTTTAAATCGCTCCAGTAATTTCTTGGTATTTTGGCATCAGTTAATGCTCGTATTACATCAACTACACTAAAATAATATTCTTCTTTTTCACTATCCCAAATACTTCTGATTTCATTTCCTTCAAATAAATTTGTGATTGTATCTACCTTGTTTTCAGTCATGTTTTTTATCTCCTATTTCTTTTTTTATAATTATAAAGAGAATCATCTCTTTATATATTAGTTACCCAAAAATTCATACTTTACTTTTTTATGTGATAAATAAGATAATATAAAGACATTTTATGAAAAGTTTGATAAAATAACTCTGGAAAAGCGAAGTGATAAAATGAATTTTTGTGTTTATACTTTAGGATGCAAAGTGAATGCTTATGAATCTGAATATATTAAAGAAGAATTTAAGTTAAATGGGTATCATGAGGTTACTAGTGCAAGAAATGCTGATGTTGTAGTAATAAACACTTGTACAGTTACAAACCAAGCAGATGCTAAATCAAGAAAAGTAATTAGACAAGTAAGAAGAGATAATCCATCTTGTTGTTTAGTTGTCTGTGGTTGTTCAGCTGAACATCATAAAGATAAATTAATTGATTTAGATATAGATATTTTAATTGGTAATAAAGACAAATCCAAAATTGTTTTAATGGTTAAGGACTTTTTCAAAAATAATAAAAAAATGTCTAAATTCTATGATTTAAGAAATACCGAATTTGAAGATATGAAAATAAATAATTTTGAAGGTCATACAAGAGGATTTGTTAAAATTCAAGATGGTTGTAATAATTTTTGTTCTTATTGTATAATTCCTTTTATGCGTGGAAACATTAGGAGTAAATCACTTGGTACAGCACTAGAAGAAATAAAGTGTTTAGTTTCCTCTGGTTATCAAGAAATAGTTTTAACAGGTATTCACACTGGATCATATGGAGATGGCGAGGACTTTGACTTAACCGATTTACTCCATGAAGCATCATATATTTCAGGACTTAAAAGAATAAGAATTTCTTCAATCGAGATAACTGAATTAGATGAAAAGTTTATGAATGAACTTAAAATAAATAACAAAATATGTAATCACTTTCATGTTCCAATTCAAAGTGGATCTAATCATGTATTAAAATTAATGAATAGAAAATATAATATAGGCGAATATAGAAACATGATAAATAATTTAAGAAGTATAAGAAATGATGTAAATATTACTACTGATTTAATTGTAGGTTTCCCAGAAGAAACTGATGAAGATATGGAAGAAACTATAAGTAATTTACGTTCTTTAGGATTTTCTAAAATACACACATTTCCTTTTTCTTTAAGAAATGGAACAAAGGCTGAAACTTTAAAACAAGTAAAAGATACAACAAAAAAAGAAAGAACTAATACTATTTTAAAATTAAGCGATGAATTAGAAAGTAATTATTATAAAAAGTTTATAGGTAAAGAATTAGAAGTATTAGTAGAAGATGAACTTTCAGGATTTACTGATAATTATATAAAAGTACATCTAGATAGAAAATGCGAAAATAATACTTTTGTAAATGTCATAATTGATTCAGTTGATGGTATAAATGTAAATGGGAGAGTTTTATAATTGAAGATAAATAAACTTTGGTTTATACTCATATTATAGGGTGAATGAATATGAATAATAGAAAAACAGTAAGAAACAACGGAAAACGTATTGGAAGCATGAACATATATAATAAAAATATGAAAAAAATCGCGATATTTGGTTCATATATAGTTTTAAGTTTAGGAGCTTTTGCTTTAGGAAGAGCATCTAAAGATAGACCAGTAAATGTTATAAGCCATAATACTTTAACAGAAAATTATTTTGAAGAACCAACTTATACTGGAATACCTTATGTAGTAAAATCTGGAGATACTCTATCTGGAATCGTTTATTCTTATGAAAGTGATACTAATAAAGTAATGAGCAACATTAAACTAATTGAAGAATATAATGGAATTAATAGAAATAGACTACATCCAGGAGATGTTATTTATCTTGTTGGTGTACCTGCAAGTAAATTAGAAGACTATGGCTATACAGATAACTATAATTATTTCGAACCAACAGTTGAAGTTGATCTTAGATTGAGTTTCTTAAATAAAGTATCTGAGTATGTATTAACAACACCAGATTATGACGAAAGCTTTGTTGCATCCATAAAAAAAGTAGAAGATGAATATAATGACTATAATGCTGAATACATTGAAGGGGACGAATATAAATTAGATTATATAATCAATACTTTAAGAGACTTATGTATTGATGCAAAAGATTATGGTTATTCTTTTGAAAGTAACTTAAAAGCTTTACCATTAAGTGAAGCATCTTATTTAGGAACGACGAGAAGCTATTAAGCTTCTTTTTTTATAATAATAAATATAATTAATGTAAAATACTAAAATAATTAAGTGCCTTTTCTTGAGGTAATAAACTTAATTTTATATAATAAATATAAGTTAGGGGAATTGAATTGACAACATCTGCAATAATAAAAAAAAGGACAAATGCTTTTATATTTACCGCGATATTTATACTTGCTGGTTTAGTTATAACATATCTAATATTTGGTAATACTATATTAAATAAAGATGTCCTTATTAATAATAAAAACTTAAAAGTAACATTTGAAAATGGCAAAAAGGGCATACTTTTTGGAGAATACCCAATGACATTTAAAGAAGGAGTTTCATCATCTCCATCAAACAAATATAAAATTGTTAATAAGAGTAATAAAGAACAAACCTATCAAATAATTGTTACGGACACAAGTGATGCAGTAGATAAAATAGATATCAGTAAAATAGCTGTTGCTATAAACGATAATGAAATAAAAATGTTAAGTGATGTTTTAGATGGCATCATTTATACATCAACATTAAATGAAAAAGAAGAAGAGATTATTAATTTAAAATTTTGGTTGGATAAATATTCATCTGATGAAAGTGATTTATCTAAATCAATAAAACTAAGTGTAGATATCAAAGAAAAATGAGAGAATTAAATTTCTCTCATTTTATTTCTGTCTTTAAAAGGATTCTTTTTATCTATCTTATCGGTAAATAAAATACCATCTAAATGATCCATCTCGTGTTGAAAGGCAACAGCAATATCTTCTCTTACACGTATTTCAAATTCACGTCCATTTTCATCAAAAGCCTTAATACGCATTCTTGCATATCTTGGCACTATACCTTCAGTAGGTCTATTTACTGATAAACATCCTTCACCTTCGCCAACATAGATTAATTCTTCTGAGTGACTAATAATTTTAGGGTTTATTACAATATATCTACCGAATGTACCATCACCAAAATCTTCTGATACCACAAATATTCTTTTCATAATACCTATTTGACAGAAAGAAAGTCCCATACCTGCACGTAAGTCGTATTTTTCTGCTAACTCTTCATCTTGACTCATTTCCAAATAATCTAAACAATCATATATTTTTTGTTTAGTTTCAGGATCAAGTGGAAAAGTAACTTCAAGAGATTTTTGATGTAATCTTTTATCACTTTCATCTAATATTTTAATATCTGGTAAACTTCTCATAAAATTCGCCCCTTAACTAATGACTATTTTATCAAATAATGTAAAAAAAATAAAGTTAAAATAAAAATATCAAATAAAAGTAAAGTTTGAAGTTTTGTTTACAATTCAATTTACTCAAGATTAACACTTTTATATAATTATACTAAGAGGTGTTGGAAGTGGAAAAAATAAAAGAAATAAGAATGACTTTAGTAATATTAATAGTAGGAATATTCTTCTTAAGTGGATGTTTTTTTTCTGATACAAAGACCATTACTTTTAAGACAAATGGTGGATCAGAAATTAAAAATATATCTGTAAAGAATGGAACAAAAGCTAGTGATTTACCAGTTCCAACAAAAGATGGTTATATATTTGATGGTTGGTATTTAG
>CAZWST010000005.1:0-42847 GCA_964636965.1 uncultured Muribaculaceae bacterium | reverse complement strand
AAAAATCCATTTGTCCAATATCTTGATGAGTCAATTTATCTAATTTTAAATCAATTAATACAAAGCACTTCAACACGTAATTATAAAAAACTAGATCTATATAAAAATTATCCCCGTCAACATCAATTCTTCTTTGTCTTGCAACAAAAGAGAATCCTCTACCTAATTCTAATAAAAATTCTGAAATATGTTCAAGTAAATTAGATTCCAAATCTTTTTCTAAAAATCTTCTATCTTTAATATCTAAAAATTCTAAAATATATGGATCTTTAATAAAATCCTGTACTTTTTCTTTTTTTTCTAAAGTATTAATTTCATTTTTAACTGCCTCTTTAGTGTGATTACTAGTTGATAATAATCTTTCGTAATAAAAACTATTAATTTGTCTTTCTAATTGCCTAACACTCCAATTTGATTTAATAGATTCTTCTAGATAAAAGTTCCTTTTAGTTTCATCTTCTATATTCATTATTAAACGATTATGACTCCAACTTAACTGGTTCCACAGTGTGGAACCACTATTATAAGTTAAATAGAATTTTTTCATTTTCTTTAAACTCGGAACACTAAAACCTTGACCAAATTCTTTAGTTAATTTTTCTGAAAAAGATTTTATTATTTCATTTTGTGATGCTTCCAAATTATATTTTTCTATAAGTTCATTAATAGTAGAGCCTATTTCAAAATAAAGTTCCACCATTTCAACATTAATATTTTTAATAACATTATGTTTTGCTTTTAAAATTAATTCATTTATTTTGTTATAATAATTTCCAAATAAATCTTCATTTTTTAACTGTTCCATAAACAAATTCCTTTCTGAAAACGAAATATTTACATTTATAATTATACTGTATTTTTGCATTCTTTTCATTATCAAATCGTCACTTTTTTTAATAAGTTTTTGCAAATTATTTGAAAAGTAGTCACTATAAGTTGTCACTTTAAACTCACAACTCTAGCATTTATAAGGGTTCTAAAATAGGCGTAGTCAAATTTTATGGCGTAGTCGCCATTTTTGCAAGTGCAAAAATAGAAGTGACACCACGAGAAAGGCCCATTTTACAAGTGTAAAATAGATTTGTGGTGTCCAACTCTTATGCCCATTCAAAAATATGTGATGTTTTTAAGAGATTGGAAAAAAAGTGATGACTTGCATTTTTTAAAAAATAAAAATAATGACCATTCATGTTTGCCGTTATTTTGAGGAAATCTATTGACAATAGGCACTTATAATTCGTAATGCTTATTTGCTAAAGCAAAAATATTTTTTGTTTTAGCACGTTAAAAAAAAGAATTATAAGTGGGTTCCTGTTGTCTAATAGAGGAATTAAAATAATTGTGAGTTAATGATTAGAACCTCTAGATTATTTTTTAGCGATTAAAAAAATCAACCTCTTTTTAAAGAAAGTTGATTGATTAAATTCGACCTCTTTTTAAGAGTTCGAATGTATCCACTTCTGGTGCCGAATGGCAGAATTGAACTGCCCTCTGATGCTTACCATGCATCTGTACTACCACTGTACTAATTCGGCATAAAAAGTTAGTTTATAATTCCAAGATATATAGTTAGTATACCAATAATAATATGACTTATTGCGACACCAAATATATTTTTATCTTTTTGATATACATAGTACAAGATTAAACCAAATAAGAATGTTAAAACTAAAGTTAGTACATCTTTATAAATAATATGTATAAATGAATAGCTTATGCTAGATAATAATATTGTTATATATTTATTTTTAATTAAAATATCATCAAAATAACCAAATACACTCCTATATAGAAATTCTTGAATTGGGCAAGATATAAAAATATAAAAAATATAAAAGGGTATTGTTTCTGTTGGTTTATATTTATTTAGATTAAATGTTCTAAGTAAAATAATAGTTACTATACCTAATATTATAATAGGTAAATTCCTTTTTATAGAACTTATTATATTTTCTTTTTTTATACCTAATAAATCATTGGATACTTTATTTGTTTTTAAAATAAAATAAATAGATATACCTACAATGGTTAATATATAAAACTTATATTGAAAAAGCATTGGAAAAACAAGTATTAATATTGGTAAAATTAAGTATATTAATAAAATTATTCTAAATAATATGGTTTTTTTCATAATTAAGTTTCTTCCTTATAAGTATATTATTTTTATATTAACATATATTTTTTTTTAATAGATATGTTTTTTTAATTAAAAATGGTGCCTACTGCCGGATTTGAACCAGCGACCTACGCGTTACGAGGGCGTTGCACTACCACTGTGCTAAGTAGGCAAAAAACTACTATAGTAGTTTAGTTTTATCTTTATATTTTTCTCCGAATAATTTATTATTCATCTTTTCTATTACACTATAATCTGTTAAATCATCTTTGGGAGAAGATAATATATTACTATATAATACTTTTCCATCATTTGAAGTTATTTTATTTATTTCTATATTAAAACCAATAAAAGGATACTCAATTCCATCTATTACTACCCTTTGATATGGAACTATTCCATTTAGAGTACCAGATAATAGTTTTACTGATCCATCTCTTATTATTACAAATACAACATAATTACCAATTGATGCTGTAAGAGAATCCATCATATCATTAAATGTTTTTTCTTTATTATAATTTTGATTATAAATAGCTATTAGTTGCTCTAGATATGGTGATAAAGAATTATTGTCTTCTATAGATTTAATAATTAAAGATATTAATGTGTAACCAATAGATTCAGCATTTTCAGTAGTGCTTGTATGCATAAGTTTTTTATAATGTTCTAATTCTTCATGAGGACTAGTTAATCCAGAATATCCAAGTTTTTTAAGACTACTTACTAAAGATCTACCAAATTCACTTTCAAATATTCCTTTATAATTAATAGCTTTATTAAACCAAGATAGAATAGATGATACACTATTGAATGATGATACATTAAATTCATTAATTAAGTTTGCTATATTCGACTCTACTTTAAATATCTCCATATCGGCACCTCTACATTAATTTTACTATAAGTTTAATTAAAGTTAGTAATTTAATGACTTATCTTTACACTTAGGTTACTTATTTAAAATAGTTTTTTTAATATATGATTATTATATACGTTTTCATCAGCATTATTTAAATCTACATCATCAGTTCTATACCTTTGATAATGTAGTCTATATAATATATTATGAACTTGCCATTCTACTTCCATTGATGAAAGTGTTCTATTCCAATTTGTTGGATTTTCTCTTTCATATTCTAAGAGACAAGAAAGTATATCCTTTATGTCATTTGGATTGGTTATCTTGTATGAATCGATTATTTGCATATCTGAATCCAAGGAATTCCTTCTATCTAATACAAGGATGTCTCCTTCATCAACTTTATTGATAATACTTCGGAGATATTCACTCTTACCAATATAAATTAAACCATCAGAGTAAGTTCCATATGCATCACTTTCTTCATCTAGTACTTCATAGTTGGGTTCATATAAACATATATCAGAGGTGTCACTGTATAAAATAAATGAAATACATAAGATAAGAAGTTTTCTTTTTAATTTAATTTTATCCATAAGTGTTACCTCCTGTTGTTAATCTTCATATTCGTCTAAAAAACTTTTATATTCTCCATTCTTTTTTGTTCCTAAAACACAATTTAGATTTACATTATCTAAAGCCTTGAAAATATTATTATCAATTTCTTTATTATATTTCTTTAACTCTTTTATTAACTCTTTCATCTCTTTTCTTTTACTCTCTTCTTCTTTATTAGAAACACTTTCAGTAAACTTACAAGCACAGTTAATAAAGTGTAAGTCATTATGTGTACACCAAGCTTTTATATATTCTTCATGTACTAAAAATAATGGCCTAATTAATTCAATACCTTTAAAGTTATCGGAATGAAGTTTTGGCATCATTGTTTTTATTTCAGAACCATAAAAAAGCGATAAAAGAGTTGTTTCAATAACATCATTAAAGTGATGCCCTAAAGCAATTTTGTTACATCCAAGTTCACTTGCTTTACTATAAAGATAACCTCTTCGCATTCTTGCACACATGTAACATGGACTTTTAGCATCCATTACTTCGACAGATTCAAAAATATTCGATTCAAATATCTCTAAGTTAATATTTAATAATTTGGCATTTTTCTTAATGAGTTCTAAATTAGCTTCATTATATCCTGGATTCATACAAACGTATCTTGCATTAAAATGAACTTTACCATGTTTCATTACTTCTTCGATACATTTAGCAAGTAAGAATGAGTCTTTACCTCCACTTATGCAAACCATAATGGAATCCCCATCTTTAATAAGTTCGTAGTCATTTATAGCTTTTATAAATTTTGCCCATATTTCTTTACGATAGGTCTTTATAATACTTTTTTCGACTTCTTGATATTTTTTTAATACTTTTACCATAAGAAATCACCTGCCTAAATAATTATAACATATTACTTTGTAATTTTAGTTATATTTATTCTACTTCTATCTATGGCAATTCTATTGAACTCTTCTCCTAAATGACTTATATCCTTAAAACCATCTGTTGGATCATATATTGGTAAATAAGAACATCCATAAGCACTTAAAAGACCTTTTATAAAGATAAAATCATCTTTAGTTTTAAAATATCCCTTTACATGCTCATAATAAGAGTATGGATAAAGGATTCCTCTAACAAAATAAAAAGGTATTTCTTTTTTGTATTGATATTCACATCTAGCATAACTATAACGATGTTTGGTTTTAGTAATTTTTTCTTTTATTTTATCCCATTCTTCAAATGGTAAATATTTACATTTTACAGGATTAAGTGTAGGAGAAATTATGAATGTTACATTTTCTTCAATGAATGTTTTAAATTCGATGTCGTATTCATCCCCCGTATAATGCGCTAAAGAGACAAACTTTCCTTCATTACAATTATCACTTCCATAACGGCAATAATCTTTAAGCATCTCACCACACTTTATTGCTTGGTCCATCAAAATACTAGCAAAGTGTGAATGATCATCATCGAAACGAACTCCATGATATAAATAATCATAAGGAAAAAAGATATCTTCATGTCTATAAGCATTTGGATGTAAGTCCATGAATGTTTCACTTTCTTCTAGTTCTTTCATTTTTAATGGATCATCATCACTTAAACGAGCCAATTCTGAATTGTATAAAGCTTCTTCTAAAATAGTATTGAAGGTATCATTTACTTCCTTTTCAAGTGAATCTGAATCCATATTTGGTTTTCTTTCTAATATATCTTTTTTTATTAGCATTTTTACATATTTTGAATATTTCATAACATCACCTAAGTGATAGTTATTTTAACAAAATGTTTAAAAAACTGCAATATATGATAAAATATTGTTAGAAAGAAGAGATTGTATGGTTCAAGAATTAAAAAAATTATTAAATATGGCCTATACACCTATTAGTAATTTTCCAGTTGCTGCCATAGTTGTAACAAAAGATGGTAAATATTATAAGGGTGTTAATGTTGAAGATGCCTCACTAAGGGCTGGAGTATGTGCAGAACGTAATGCTTTATTTGCAGGTATAACTGATGGATTAAAGAAAGGTATGATTGAAAGTATCCATATTATGGTTGGAAGTGGTAGTATTTCTACTCCATGCTTTGTTTGTAGACAAATGATTACGGAATTATGTGATGATGATACTTTAATTAGATGTTACTCTACTGATGGAAACTATACTGATTATCTAGTAAGTGACTTATGTCCTCATCCATTTGATGAAAGTGATTTAAAATAAGAAAATTCATATATTTTCTTTTTTTATTGGATATTTTACAAATAAAGGCATATTTGCTATAATAATCCCTACAAAAAAGGGAGTTACTGTATGGAAAATAAAAAGAAATATATTGCCTTAAAAGAATACAAAGATGCAGCTGATGGTGAAATATTTGGATATCAAGCTTTAGACTACGATACAAAAGAAATAAAATATTTTTCTTTTTATACTAAAGAAGATGTATATACACCAAACATACTTCACGAATTTGACCCATCTATTCAAGATCCAGATTATTTTATAAATGATCACTTTATTTTTGGCGGATTTATAAGAACTAATACATCAATTTTACCAGATGAATTAGTTAAGTCAGTTAAAGATAATATAACTTTAAATCAAAAATATAATGAAGCAACTAATAGAGATTCTAAAAATCTATTAGATAATAGTTCTTATCTAGCAATTAATTATATTGGAGATTATACTACTTTACTTCATGGATGTATAGAAGACTTTACTACAGCTTCATATGAATCTATAACTAATCAAATTGGTTTTTTCGTCGATTCTTTAAACTGGAAATATTTAGATGAGAATATAAAAAGAATTATTTTAAATGCATCACTACATGAAGTTGGTCATATGGAAGCAACTTCAAAAGTATTGGATTCTAATAATAATACTTTGTATATATATACTGGTTTTTCTCATAACGCGATTAGGCTCAAGCCAATTGCTACAGAAGATGGAGTTTTATATAACACAATTGATGAAATATTTAATAAATTTAAATATAATGAGAAAGCCTTAGAAGAAATAGCTAACGAATATAGATGCTTACTTATGACTAAAAATTCTTATGAGTGTGTTTATCCAAAATTAGGAGAAAAGCTTAATACACTACTTAATAACAAATTACTTGATTTTAGATATAATGCATCTATTGAAGATGTTATAACATATTTAAGGGTTATTGATTCTAGTGAAGATATGGCAATTGAACTACTAGATTCAATAGAAGATTCTTTACATGATACTAATAATGTAGATAAATCTAATAAGGTTTTAAAACTTATAGAAAAATATCAAGCAAAATTATAAAAACTACGCATAATGCGTAGTTATTTTTATATGGTGTTCCCGGGCAGAATCGAACTGCCGACTTTCCGCTTAGGAGGCGGATACTCTATCCTACTGAGTTACGAGAACATATAAGTATTATACCATAAAAAATAACAATGAGACTATTTTCTTCCCATTGTTATTAAATAAAACGATAATATTACAGCTAAGTTCAATTTTCCGTTAACCTTGCTAGTGAGTTTGGTATAACTAAATTTATAACTTAAATATTCATATATTGCAACTATTTTATCAACACCTGTTAATACCCAACTTTCTTTATACTTTGGCATTGTACAACAAAGTGGATACATATGTGCTTCAATAGCATTTTTTTCAATTTCATTAAGGTCAAACTCACCACTGGCATTTTGAAGTGCAATATGTGGATGAACTACACCTTGTATTAATCCATGATTTTCTCCAAATTCAGCATTTGTAAAGAAATCATGTAATATAGCAGCTCTTGTAGCTGATACATAATCCATATTCAATTTCTTTGATATCTTATATACATATTTAGCAACACGCATTGAATGTTCCATTCTAGTTATACCGTGATGTGATTCATAAGCAATACGTTGAAACTTTCTATTTTTTAATATATCTTTAGAAATATAATCAAAACTTAAATCGTTTTTCATATATTAATAACCTCCAATATTAGTAGTACTAGTAAATTATAACATAAATAAACTAACTAATGTGTATTTATGTATAATAAAATTTATTTGGTATACACTTTTTCATAAACCTCAATAATTATACAATATATTCTTTTATTTGTCTATTTATTGTATGTAATTATATGTTAAACCATTATAAATTAAATCATTTCCTGATTTTGTAAATAGCATACCATTTTCTAGATCTATAGATGAAGTAGTCTCTTTAAAGTTTGTAAATATATTATTATTTGTATCATAGAAATAAGCAAAAGTTTTATTTACTGATGCATTAACTATTAAAATACTTTCAGTATCTCCTGATTTGTTAGAATAATATTTATATTCTTGATCACTCATATTTAAATAAGTATCTCCACTCTTTAGATTAGACGACTCAATATCATATATTTTTTGAGTTGCATTGTCACTTACAAGGGTAATGGTTCTATCTTTTATATTATATGTTCCACTTTCTTCCTTTAGACTTCCATCACTAGAATATTCAACATAAATATATCTAGCTTTAGAACTAGTGCCTGAAGGCATTATAAAAAGAATACTTGAGTCATTTTGGAATCTTCTTAACTTAGTTGTGTCATATGTATAATTTGCAAAATAATTGACTTTTTGAGTAGTTGTAGTCGTTGTTGTATGTTTAGCATCATCATAAGTTATGTAAGTTCTAAGTAGTCTAAATCCAAAATAGGCAAGTACACCAGCTATTGTAATAAAAAAAGCTCCGATAAGAAAAGAAACAATTGGATTTCTCTTCTTTACTTTAATTGTATTATTTACAATTTTTGCTTGAGTCTCATTTACAGAGTTATTTGCTTGAACAGACGCTTTTATTATATTATCTCTTTCACGATTTAAGGCATTTTCATTACTTTTATCTATATTAACGTTTGATAAATCAACATTTTGTGGTTTTACATAATTATTATTTTGATTATTGTTGTTATTATTTTCATTATTCATAAAATTTCCTCTAATCTATATCTATTACTTCTTTTATTATTTTTTTAATATATTTACTACTTTTTTGTATCTTACATAAATAGTGTTTATTTACTGTATATGGGTGTTTTTTACTTACATAATATTGATATATACCCCCACTTTCATCTTCAAATACTAATAATCTAAAAGATGAATCTATATCGTCTATATCTATTAATAAAAGAATAATTCTAGAACTTTTTATAATGTACTCTACTGTTATAAAAATAAATAAAACTATAACTATTAAACCGATTGTTAAATTAAATATATTAATTTTAAAAATAATTGAATTTAAAACTAAGGAAAGACCAAATAGAAACATGATTATAAAAGAAAAGTAGCCATGAATAGAAGAAGACCTTTCATCCATATTCATAATAACTGGTATGTTCCTATTGTTTCTTATAAATACTTTAAGTGCAAAAAAAGAAATAATAATACTTATAAATGCTCCAAGGGAAATTAAAATAATATCAAGATTATTATTAATTATAAAGTCTATTAAACTCATTATATAAAGCGTAAATGATATACAAATAATTGGAATCAACACTAGTAAACTTATCATAATTTAGCTCCCTACTATATAAAAGTATATCATATTATACATCTTATATAAATAAAAATAATACAAGTTTTAGCTTGTATTATTTTTTAGAAGTATTAATTACAACTTGTCTTGCACCATTCGTTTTAATTGGCGTTCTATTAACTTTTATTGGTTGTCTATCTAATGTTTGAACTAATTTAACTTGGGTTGGTGCTTGAGGAGATACTTGAGTTGGTGAAACAGTAGAAGTTGCAACAGTTACAGGATTTGTTGGTACTCTTTTTTCAACAACTTGAGTATTATTATTTTGATTACTTTGTCCAATATTTCTTTGAGGCTGTACTTGTGCTTGTACTCTATTTTGAACAGGTATATTTGAGACCGATGTTGGTGAAACAACACTTTGTCCATTTAAAGTAACATTTTCTTTGCTTTCAGCAACAGTTCTATTTGCCTCAGCTAATATTTTACTCTTCTCTTCTTTATTGGAAATTTTAACCTTTTTAAGTTTATCATTAAAATAGAAGATTGTTCCGATTACAAAAGTAGAAAGTATTGCAATAACTCCCCACATTATTATAGAGTTATAACTTCTTTTAATGTGTATTACATAGTTAGTTTCTGCTTTATTTCCATATTGAACTTTAACATGAATATCATTGTTACCGTTAGTTAAAGTTTGTAAGCCATCTCCCATTATTGAAACATTAACATTTTCACTTTTAGCTATAACATATACTTCTTTGACGTTTGATGGTACATAGACAGTATATTCAAGTATGTCTTTATTAAATTTAAGATCATAATCAACTAATTTAAGATCCGATAAATTTGTACTATAATCATTCGTATCTTCTGGTCTTGTTATTATTATTTGAGCAGTTGCTGATTGATTTATTTCATTTCTTATGATTATTTCAACAACATTTTTACCAACAGCAAGTGTTCTAATTCCACCACCAATAAGTGTTAGATTAGGATTAGCCGTTGCTTCAACATTAACGCTTTCTGTATCATAGTTAACTGTTACATAATATTTACCTTCTTGATAATTTACTTCAAAGTCTCCTACTTTGACACTATCAAGTTTTAATTCTGTTCCAACTGGTGCAGTTGGTTGTGCAGTTGTTGGAGCTTGAGTTGCTCTAGTTGTTGCCTTAGTAGTTGGTCTTGGTGCTTGTGTTTGAGGAGGTTGCGTTGCTGCTGGACTTATTGTAAAACTTCTAGAAGTCCCCGTAGCTCCCGAGGTTGTTTTTCCTTTTGAGTCAACATAGGTAATACTTGGAATTGATACATTTGCATTTCCAGGGGAAGATGTATTAATAGTCATTGTAGCAATTGTAAATGAGCCAACTTTAGAGTCCCCAGAATAATATGCAATGTATGTATTATTATTACCTGGCATAGCTTCAAATCCCCCGCCTGGAGCGATACTTGTAATTGCAGCATTTGTAATATTTACATAAGCTTCAAACCCCGTAATACCATCATCTGTTGCATTTCCTCTTAAAGTACAAGTTGTGGATTTTCCTGCAGTTGTATTCGAGCAAGATAATGATACACTTAAAGATGCAGCATCTACTTTTATAGGAAATAATATTAATAGAAAGATTCCAATAATTGTAATACTTAATCTTTTCATTTAGAATCTCCTTTCAACTTCTTTATTATTACTATTATACTTAATATAATAATAACACATATTGTTATAATTAGTAACTTCATGATGTCAAATTGTTTACTATTTACTTCTTTTTTGTCCTTATTTATGTTTACTTTATGTTCTTTATATTTAGAATCAATTATAAGTAAATCTTTAATTTCTATATCAGTATTTTTTAATTTTTTAGTTGATTCTATTTTCAATGTTAATATGGGGGTTTCGCCAGTTACGTCTTTTTCTGAATATACAGATACCCAAAAATCATCAGCTGTTCCTTCCCATTTTGAATCTAATTCATAACTAATTAATTTAGCTGATGAAGGTAAGGAAAAGTGAAAATCAATTCCGCTTATGGCATAATCTATATTTGCACTTAACCTACAATCATAAATGTCATTTGTCTTATCACAAGATACATCCACTCTTTCTAAAGCAAAACACTTTAGTGGGAGAAGTAATAGACAAATAATTAGCAATTTATATTTCATTTATATATCCTCGATAGAATCTAAATAGTGTTGTTGCATCTCCAAAGTTTACCCTTTCTCCACTCTTTGATACAATAGCTGCTTTTAAGTATACTCCTCTTAATGCATATGTACCTCGGTATGCTCTAAATGTTTGAGTTGCATCTCCGAAATCTATCGTTCCAGAACCATTTACATCTCCAATAACGATAATTACATAACGCATATTACCATTATTAATTTTATAACCTGTACCTATTACATTGGTAGTTGAAGTAACATCTACATCATCACCATCATATATTTTATAGCCATCTGTTACATGTAATAAATTATTTATAAATTCTTCTTTGGTAAATGTTTTTGATTTTAAGGAACTTACAAATATTGTTCCAGCTTTTCCATTCTCAGGTTGAGTTATTTCATAGGTAAGAGAATCTAACTGTTCTGATACTTTAAGTGTAAATGTCTTACTTATTTCTTTATTTCCAACTGTTATTGTAGTTTCACCAGAACTATTAACCTTAATAGTTTTATTATCAAATGTTGCAATACTTTCATCACTTGATTTAAATACTAAATTCTTATCAGTTGCATTATCTGGAGTGGTGATAAGATCAAACTCTAATTCATCTCCTGGATCTAACGTTAATTCACTTTCAATATCTTGATGATTTAATATAATACTAAAGTCTGTTATCTTTATGTACTCTAAAACATTTTTAGTAATTGATGCATAAGGTAATCCTCTTATACATAATGCAAATTCAACATCTCCATTAGATATTTCATCACTCTTAAATTTAAAACTTTCGAATGTTCCATTTTGATACTCTTCAATACTCAATTCTTTTACTAGTTTAAGTTTATTAAATATCTTAATAGAATATTCATCTTTTATTGGTGAAGTTGATGTAAATTTAAAATTACCATTAACGCCAATATAATCATATAAATCATCTTTATTATTTACTCTTGTTTGAGTAGTTATAGTTGATTTAGAATCTACATTTACATAGTAAAGAGTATCATCGATAGTTAATTCAAGCTTATTTGAAATATTTTCTAATCCTAGATTATTTGGATCATATGATGCTGGTAAAATAAACTCGATAAAGTATGAACCTACTCTAGCTTTATAAGGCATAATATTTATGCGATAACTACTAGGATTTTCACCCTTTACAACTTCAAAAGAATTTGTGATATTATCTGATTCTATATTGGAATAAACAATATTGTCATAAATATCATATATACGAATCTTCATCTTACCAATTTCCTCGGAAGTTAAATTAGATGTGTCCAAGTTGAAGTTATAATATTGTCCTTCATTTTCAGCAATTATTGGTGTTGTACTTGGAGTCATATCTTTTAAAGTTATTTCTTTATAATCTCCATACATGATTACATCTACTGAATTAACATCATCACGATTAGTTGATGGATCAGTGTATGTAAGTGTAACTTTATAAGTACCAAAATCTATTGTATGTAATTCTGGATCAAAAGTTAATTTAACTATACCTAAATTAGATTTATCTATTATAAATTTGTCAGTTACATCATTATCTTCGTTGTCAGTTACTTTAACATATAAATTAGAAATATCTATTTCATAATTTGATGTGTAATTAACATTATAGGTACCACCTGTATTTTTATGAATAAGGTTATCTTTTGTATTTGATTCAATTGTTACATCATTTATAGTAATTCTTCTTTCGAAATTTCCAACAGTGAACTCTTGTCTTTTTTGTAATGTAAATGTCTCTTTTGTCGCTATGAATGTTGCCGTATAAGACCCTGGGTATATAGGATTTTCATTACCATATCTTAATATAACTTTAAAATTATTCATATCAGATGTATCTTGATAAGTTATTTCAAAATAATCATTTAAGTTTTCAATAACTTCTGAATGATTAATGGTTAGATTATCTATGAATGAACGCTTAATTTCACGATCAGTAAATACATCTCCAGTCATTAATTCATCAGTTGAAATATCAAAAGTTATTGTTCCACCATGTTCATAATTTGGTACGGCTGGTGTTGGATCATAGGTTACATTTGTAACCATATAATTAAAATATGTTGCATTAAATTTTAATATTGCATGATCTTCAACAGTTTCTTCATCTATTGTTTTATGAACCATCACTAGATAATCTTTTGCTTCTATATCTTTATCTTTATCATACGTTATTTCAAGGACATGGTCTTTATAAAATTTTTCCAAGTTTATTTCGAATAAATGATTGTAGTTAATAGTTTGATCATTATTAGATATATCTATTGTTACATCTTCATATCGAGAACCAATGATACTTACAGGTATATTAATAGTTGAAGTTTTATTAACAAATAAATCATTTGATATTCCATTTTTGACAGGAGTATTAATTTCTACTTCGCCTAAATCAATTGATAAATATTCATTTCTTACTCTAAATCTATAAATATCAAAGTCAGTTTGATTATAATATACAACTAATTGATATGAACCAATTTTTAGTTTTAATTCTGGTGCTAAGTTTTCTTTTAGTTTTAAAACTATTTTTTCGTTTGTATGAGTTATAACATCAAATCTATCATTATAGTTAATCATATCTTCATTAGGATTACATACATTTCCGGAACATTCTTGAGTAATAGCGAATTTAGCATTTTCTAAATGTGGTGTTACTAAATCGACAGCTATTTCAGGTTTTGCATTATTATAAAATCCAGTTACAGGTATAGTTTTCCCTTCACTTTCTACTTCACCAGAAATATTAACATTACTAATTTCCCACTTGAATAATTCACGAATGTTTGGCATCTCAACTTCATATCTTACACCTGAAAGAGTTACAATCATTAAAAATCTTTTTTCATCGCTTAATTCATATATTCTTTCAACCTTGTCAACTGCTAGGTTTACTTTCATATCACCATAATAATTTACTCTGTCTATTACATCAGTATCTTTCCATTTCATATCAATTGTGAAATATCTTGTATCCGCATTTTCACTGGAAACATCAACATAAGTACTTCCATCCCACATTTCAATTGAATAAGATATTTCATCACTAACTAAACGAGAACCAATTATATAAGAGGATTCCATATTTCTTGTTATATACATCTCATCAGGTGTTGATATTGCCTTATCTTTTATTGATTTAAATTCTTTTTGTGGTTCGTTTACAGCAAACTTGAAAGTTGTTTCAACAGTTTCTCCACCTGTTTCATGGTATCTAATGCTTAGGACATAATTACCTAGAGCAGATTTAGGTATATCTGTTCCTACATAATTACTAAATCTCATAAGATATAATGATTCATCTTGATCAATAACATCTAATGTATAGCTATATTTAAAATCGACAACTGAATTATCTCGGAAACTTCTAAACTCTTTTCTATCCGAATTCCAAGGCTCGATACTTCCAGATGTTTTATGAAGAAGTTCAAATTCAAGATTTTCTGGATGATCAACGCTATATAAATGTATAGGTATTGCTATATCATATCTTTGATTACTGTAAAAGTTTGTAAATTTAACATTTCCTTCACTTGTTAATCTAACTACTTCATCAGGATTAACTTGAATGCTATAGTAGTTAGCTTTAATAGAAAACTCTTTTACTACTGGTGTCATATTTGCTCCATTATTTGAGTAATTAAACACTATACGATAATCTCCTTTTTTAGTAACCCCTGGAATAGTAGTTAATAACATAGAAGAATCTGTTAAGCCCCTATTATTATAATTATCATCAGTAATTGATGAACTAGGATGTAATTGAGAATTTATATTAAAATAATTATCTGCATTAATCCAAGCACCCTTATTATTCTTATATTCAATTCTATAGCTTAAATTATCTAAATTATAAATATAGTTTAATTTCATATTGAAGTTTAAAGAACTTTCAACATTAGCATACACGATTGGCATATCATTAACGGTATTTTCTGCTATTGCATCATCAATTGAAATAGTATAATTTGCTTTATTGTAGTTTATTGATGTCATATGAATATTACGATTATAAAGTTCTGGATAAATAGCAAGTTCAAAGGCTGAATCAATACTATCATCAGTATAAATAAAACCAATTGCCTCAGCGTTATCGTGTGAAACATATACATAGTACTCCCCTGGAGTTACCTCAGTTTTAGGTAAAACCGTTAAAGTTTTCTTAGAAAGCTTTTCTTGTTCTTCTTCATCATTAGTATTTATTTTAGCTGATTTTTTTACGAAGAATAAATCAGTTACATTATGGCTTTCTAATGTACTAGTAGTGTCAATATTTACTTTTCTTCGTCCACTTACAGCACCTAAAATATAATAACCATTTTTGTCATAGCCAAATTTAGTAAGTATTAATTTATACATATCAACATTTGCACGTTTGAAAGCTGTATCCATAAGTACTGTATGATCCTCACCAGATGCATCTTTATAATCTAAAGTCATATCTGTTGCATCACTAGTAAGAGCATAATTACGAACTGGATGAATTGGAAAATTATCACTTATAATATAGCCATTAGCATCTAAATTATAATTAGTTAACTTTGTTGCACCAGCAGTATAATCTTTAAATAATTCATAAGCTTCGGCATAAGTTGTTTTGAATTCATTAATTGTTAATACTTGATTATTAACATAAGAGCCACCATTATCTACACTTAAGTCAAAGTATACTTTACCATCATAAATTCTATTAACTCTTGTAATATATTCAACTTCATCGTAGAAATAATAGTTACCATTTGTATCTTTATCTACTCTTTTATCTAAAATAATATAATTAATTGAATCTAAGTTAACATTGTAGTAATCTGTACGAGATTTTTTTAAGTATAAACCTATGTTATAATCAAATTTTTCATTTGCTCCAGGATTTGCCCCAATTAGTTCTTCTCCATTTATTCCCTTAGGATCAACTTCACTGAATATTGTATAGTCAGTGTTACCATCCTCTAAAGAAAATGAGGACTCATTGTTATAATTGCCAAACCCATATTGAAGCTTATACTCTCCAATATAAGAAGCATTGTTATCTTTATATTTAGTTAAGATATATACATAACCTGTATTTAGTTTTGTAGTGTCTATAATAAGTTCAAAGTTAGGATCATATATAGCATTACCTTCTGTATCAACAAGAGTGTTATTATTACTTCTTCTAATCAATCTAGCCTTAAAGTTTTGAAGTTCACTATCTATATATCCGCTGAATTTTAGAGCTGTTTTAATCTCACCACCGGTTACTGCTAGTGGTTTTTTATCTGGCATAGTGGTGATATGTTTTATTACCTTATCTTTTCCAGTTTCATGGACTTTAATGCTTCCGTCTGACCCATATATATAGCTAGTAGATGTTAATTTTTCATAAGCTGATGGATTTTCTGCTTGAAAGTCTGCTACTGATTTAGTTACTGTAGTTGATGAAGATAATCCTTCATAATAAGTTACAGTAGGTGTAGATGATGCATGTGTATAATTTGTTATAAAAACAGTATCACTATAATTAACGATAACTGGATATACTTCTAATGCAAGAGTTTCATCATAATAATGGAAGCGAGAATCTGTATTAATAGTACTTAGTTGAATATTTGGATAAATTTGTCGCATCTCCGCCTCTGAATATGTAACTCTGTTGGTACCAGAAGAAAGATGTTCATCTAAAACATATATAGTTATTCCTCTATTATTTGCAACCCCTATGATATCAACATTGAATGCCGAATTCGTATAATCTATTTGATATCTTGCTGTACTTCCAGCAGCTGGATCTTCGGCCATTGTAGCACGTTTTTGAGATATGCTAAATGATTGAGACTTTGAAAATCCATTTATATCTGAATATTCAGATTGGTTTTTAAGCGTAAAAGTTACTGAGTAATTTCCTTCTCTTGTATATGAATTTTCATTTAAAATTTCCCATTTAAGATTAGAAGAGTTAAAACCAATATTCATAGGTTTATTTCTTACTATTAAAGTTCCGTTTTGTATAGATACGTCAAAATAGTTTGTTGCATCTTGATTGTTTTTCTTAATTGTATAATTAAAATCTGAAATTGAAAGAGATGATGGTATTTGGTTATTAATAGAAAAATGCCATTCCCCTTGTTCGTTTGCTGCTACATTTGAAATTGCCTCAAATTTTCCAACATTAAAATTAAATTCATTTTTTTCTACTTTAAATTCTTTAGTTCCTTTTGTTACTCCATCAAGTGTTACTTCAATAACATAATTTCCATAGACTGTTGCGTTTTTACGTGAAAAATGAATTGAAGCTTTTCCATTACTAAGTCCATTTTTGGTAATATTAAAGTCTTCTTCAGCATTATTCCCATTTTTCTTGATAGTTATTTTTAGTCTACTTGCGCCTTCATTTGGTAAATTACTAGTAGAAACATTTAAAGTTCCTTCATAGTTGTTATTTCGATAAAAAGTACTTGGGTTTTTGGTGATATTTCCAACATTTACAGATACAGGTAGCTCTTCAATTCCACTTAAAGAAATATATCCTTTGTCAGTCCCATGACTTGCATAAGCCCAATCTCCTGTAATACAAAGTACATTAATGGTTTTTCCTTTTTGTATTGTTTTTATGATAGTGCCACTTGTTGAAGGACTAGTTCTTAAGTTAAAATTTCCAGTGGTTTTATAAGCTACAGCTGGACCGGGAGAGCATGCATAAAGCACGTCATTTTCTACGGCAACTGCTCCTTTTGTTTTATCTATTTTAGAAATGCTAATACCAATAGCAAGTATAGTCATACTAAATATTAAAGTTAGTGATAATAATGCATACTTTGACTTCTTCATATTTTCACATCCTATAATTAAATTATAGCATTATCAAGTTTTTATGTAAATACTTCATATACTCTTTGTCACCATTTATTATGCCCAATTCGTTGTAAATTATTGATATAACTTATTATTGAATTTCTTTTAGAAAAATTGTTATAATTAACTTAATAATAGAGGTGATATTATGTATTGTAAAAAATGTAATACTTTGATGGAAGATGGTAAATTCGTTTGTGATATATGTGGATATGATAACAGTGAAGTTACTGATACTTTAGAAGAAACTAAAGAGATAAATATTAACCCCCAAAAATTTAAACTTGAAGAAAATAAAACGAAAGTTAAGAAAAGTATAATTATTTTACTTATTATTTTAATTATCGGCGGTGCATCTTTTTATATAATTAATGATTCTAAATCAATTGATGAATCTATACAAAAGTCAAAAGAAAATAAAGATTTGGATAACGATAAAACTTTTACTTTGAATAAAATCAATTTTTCTTATCCATCATCTTTATTTGGAGCATCAAAAAGCACGATATTTTATAAAGATAATAATGCTTATAATATCGAGATAAAAGAAATAAGCATGGATGAATATACTAAAAAAATTAATAATGAATTTAAAGATGAAAGCTCATTAAACAATATAAAAACAAATACAAGTGCTACTGAAAAAAAATATGAACATATTTTAGCATATCAAGATTCATACTATAGTATCGTAGTAAATTATCTTTTAGATGAAACTTTAGAAAGTACAAAAATCCAACTAGAAATGACTAAAGTTATTAATTCCATTCATTTTAATTAAGATACCTGAGTAGATAAAATCTACTCTTTTTAATTGACTAAGCCTAAACTTAAAGGTTATAATATGTACTAATGAAGAAAGGAATATAATTGTGAAAAAGATTATTGAAAGTCGTGCAACAACAAACCCAATAACGGGTTTTACTAATAGAAAATCAGAAAATATATTTATTGGAAATAAAGTACTTGCTCTTAATACAACTTCTTCAAAAAAAGAGCCTAGACTAATTATTGGAAATAAAAAAGATTTAATGTTTAGAACTGAAAGTGGATTATATGTTTCTATCTCGGATTACTCATTATTAAATAGAATATTTGTAAAAGAAGATCTAGATAGTAGTTTTGATGAAGAAGCTCATAAATTATTTATAAAGACATTCGGTATTTCAACACAACTTGAAGAAATGCGTGCGCCTTTATTTGATAAAGATGGTTTATATGCAGCTAATCTAGAAACTATCGGAAACTATGGAATATCTGCTAAAGGTAAAGATGTTATAGATTATATAAGATTAGTTGAACGTATTAATAGATACAATCAAATGTATATAAAAAGAAACTTTAGAAAACCTGAAATTAACCAAGCAACTGTAAAAACAAATATAGTTATTGCAAATCATAATGATATAGATGATTATCTTGAAAGGTTAGCGGTTGACTTAGAAACTGGACAAAATTTAGTAGATAAATACTCAAGAAAATTAATTAAATAATAAAAGGAAACAGATTAGTTTGTTTCCTCTATTTTTTTTATTAGTTCTTTTTTTTCATCTTCAGAAATAAATGCATGCTTTATAGCTTCAATATTCATATTATTAAAATCATCCTCGGTAAAATTAAAAGTTTTTTCTAATAATGTATATTCCTCATTAAGAGTTATATTAGATACTGTTCTATTGTCTGTATTTATATTTAAACATATACCCATATCAAACAATTTTTTAATCGGATGAGTTAATATACTTGAACAAATACCAGTTTGAATATTACTAGTTGGGCATATTTCTAATAAAATATTTTTATTCTTTATAGAATTTAAGCATTCTTCACTTTCTAAAGATCTAACTCCATGTCCAATTCTTGTTGCTCCGAAGGAAATTGCTGAATTAATGCTTTCTACTCCATCAGCTTCCCCAGCATGTATAGTAAATGGTATCTTTAAACTTTCTGCATATTTAAATAATTTTTCATAATCCTTTGTTTTATAAAGGGATTCTGCACCTGCAAGATCAATTCCTACTACTCCACTATCACGATATTTATTAGCCATATCAATTACTCTTAAATTGTCTTCAAAATTATCTCCACGCATCATACAAAGTATTAAATTAACCTTAACTTTATCACTTTTTAATCCTTCTAATACAGATTCAATTACTTCTTCTATTTTTAGATTATCAATGTGTTTATTGGGTGCAAAACGAACTTCAGCATAAATTACATTATCATTTTCTAAAGAAGAAACTAGTTTTTTTGCAACAAGATTTAGAATAGAAGATGATTGCATAAATTTAACCGGAGCATCAAAGCAACGTAAATAATCATTTAAATCTTGGCAATTATTTCCTACACTTAATAGTTTTCTTGCATCAGTTAGATCTACTTTAGTAAGTGTTGAAAATGTTTCAACGTCAACTGAACCATCTAAATGAACATGCAATTCAACTTTTTTTAATTTTTTTATATTCATATGTTACCATCCTTTATAATTCGATTATAACACGTTTATTTTATAGTATGCACCATTTTAACTTGTTTTTATTTATTCTTTACCATTGTTATTAATATTTAAAATAATACCTACCATTAAAAGACATGTTAATAAAGATGACCCACCATAACTTAAAAAAGGAAGAGTTACACCTGTAACTGGAATTAGACCTACTACTACTAAAAGATTTAAAAGAGTTTGTAAAACTAATTCAATGATAAGTCCAAAAGATAAGTATTTACCAAATAGATCTTTCGTTTCAAGAGATAATTTTATTACATTATAAAATAAAACTATGTAGCAGGTACTTAAAATAACTATTCCGATAAAACCAAGTTCTTCAGATATTATTGCAAAAATAAAATCCGTTTGAGGTTCTGGTAAATAAAAGTGTTTTTGGATAGAGTTACCTAATCCTAAACCGAATAAACCTCCAGGTCCGATTGCATATAAACTTTGAATTATTTGAAATCCACTTCCTAAAGGATCACTCCAAGGATTTAGATAAGCAACAATTCTCGCCATTCGATATGGTGCAATTAATATAAGTCCGACTATTCCAGCAATGCCTAAGATTCCAAGTTTTACAAATAAAGATATTTTAACATTAGATGTAAATATTAAAACAATTAATGAAAGAACAATTATTGCTCCACTTCCAAAGTCTGGTTCAAGTAAAATTAGTAAAAAAGTACCTAGAATAACAACTAATATTGGTAAAAAGTAAGAGACAACTTTATCCATGTCACGATTATTCTTAGCTAAATATTTAGATACAAATATGATAAGTGAAACCTTAGCAATCTCACTCGGCTGTATTCCAAACGAACCAATCCCAAACCAACTTCTACTACCATTTCTTACCATACCTATTCCTGGAATAAGTACAAGAATAAGAAGAATTATTGATATAAATAATATTTTATTGGCATGCTTATAGTATGATTTATAGTCTATTTTACTGACTATCATCATAATAATTAATCCTACTAATGCAAATAAGCTTTGATGAATTGTAAATTTATAAGGATTATTAAATTTGTATTCAGCCCATATGCTTGATGATGATGTAATCATAAGTATTCCAAAAAAAGTTAAAAACAATGTTATTCCTAATATAATATTCTTTCTCATATTAAAGTGTATGAAAAAAGAAGTTAAATATTAACTTCTTTATAACCATACACCGTAAATTACACCAAACATAGCTAGTAAGAATCCAATTGTCCAAAATATTTTAACAATGTCTGTTTCTTCCCAGCCTAATTCTTCAAAGTGATGATGAATTGGTGCTTTTAAGAATACCTTTTTATTAAATTTTCTTATTGATATTATTTGAATTAAACTTGATAATGTTTCAATAACGAATACTCCACCAATTAAGGCAAGAGATAGTTCGTGATGTGTAAGTATTGCAATTGTTGCAAGTGCTCCACCTAACGCAAGAGATCCTGTGTCTCCCATAAATACGCGAGCTGGATGTGAATTAAATAGTAAAAATCCTAAAAGTGATCCAACAAGAATAAATGAGAATATTGCCATTCCTTCATAACCTGGAATCCAATCACTACCCCATGTTATAACACCATAACTTAAAAAAGCCATTACAGAAAGTCCACCACATAGACCATCAAGTCCATCAGTTATATTAACTGCATTGGTTGTACCTACAAGAAGGAATAAGATAAATATTCCATAAATCCAACCCATATCCCATTTAAATTTAAATAAAGTTATTTCAAGCGTAGTTGTTCCACCATTATGTTTATAAATTGTATAAAAAACTACAGCTATTAATAATTGAGCAACTAGTTTTGTCATAGTTGATAAACCTTTATTATTATGATATCTAATCTTTAAAAAATCATCAACAAATCCTAAAAGTGCATAACTTAAAAATACAAATATGACAATAATAAGGTTAGGAGATATTTCTACACTTCCCCTAAGTGCGAGCATTGAAAGCGCTATTATTGGAGGAATTATAAATATAAGTCCACCAATTGTTGGTGTTCCTTCCTTTTTTAAGTGTCTTTTATTTATTAGTCTACTAACACTTTGGCCTGCTTTAAGTTGTTTTAATACTGGAATTATTACTAACCCAACAACAATAGCTAATACAAACCCTAATGCTAATCCTAAAATTGATTTTGCTAATATTAGCATATAATCACCGCCTATGGCATTATTATACTACACTAAAACCTTGTTAATAAGTATTTATGTAAAGTATTTAACATAGTTTACTATTAATATATGTAAATAAGTAAAAAAAAAGAAATTGAAATAATCAATTTCTCTTTTTATCTACTACGTTTTTTATTTTTTCTTTTTCTATATTTCTTTTTAGAACCTACAACTTTTTTTTCTGCTGATGATTCTTTAGCAACACCAAATGCAACACTTACACCGGCAGCTGCAAGACCTATACCAGCTCCACCCATAGCTAATCTTTTGAAATCAATTCCTGTTTTTGGAGCAACTGGAATCTCAATTGTATCATTTGGAGTAGTTGAACTATCATTTGGTTGTGCTGGTTGTGCTGGTTGTCCAGGTTGTTCTGGTTGCCCAGGTTGTTCTGGTTGTCCAGGTTGTTCTGGTATTTTAGGTATACCTTTTCTTTCAGCTTCAGTTTGAACTGAATCAGGAATTGAATCTCTTCCTGTATTGTATCCTTGATCTTCAGCATCGATTTCTGTACTTCCGATAATAGCTTCTTGAGCTGCTTTTTCTGCTTCAATTGCTTCTGCTTCTTGTCTTGCTTTTTCAGCTTCTGCTGCTGCTTGAGCTTCTCTTTCTTTCTCGGCTTGTTCTTCTGCTGCTATTTGTTCAGGAGTTTTTTCGGAATTATCTTCTATATCTTCTAATTGATAATTATCTTCTTCTTCCTCATATAAAACTTCTTCTTCTTCCTCTTCTTCAGCATGTACAGTCATACTAGGAGAAGTGAATGCTAACCCTGCAGCTAATAAATACATTGGTGCATAAAATCTAATTTTTTTCATTTCTTTCCCTCCATTATCTTGAACGATGAATTTCTATTTCATCGTTGTTACTAATTTGTAATTCATTTGTATATTGTTTTTCAACAACACCATATAATTGATATTTAGAGTTGTTTCCAGCTGTATATTCACAGGTATTTAAAACAACTATCTTATCTCCATAATTTACTTCTACATCACTTTGGAATGTGGAATTGTTTATTGCGTTTGCTACATATTCATTAAATAATTCTTCTGTGCTTACATCGATTGATTCACTAGTTTTTGGTCCAGTGACAACTCCTGCAAAGAATGATACTTTGAAAGCATATCCATCAGGTGTATATATAACTCCAAATGGATGTTCATCATAAAATGATTGATTAGTATAATTAAATATTTGAGCAAACATTCTTCCATAACGCATATGATGTCCATAAATTAATGATATTGTACTAAGATCTTCTTGATTATTATTTAGTGACCTATTTCCACTAAATAAGAATATTTCGCCAGATGTTGTTTCATTTCCATTCATATCATGATGTAAGTAATAATAATCTCCTGTTTCTGGATTATCTTTTTCTGGTGCATGCATAACTGGATAATCAATTTTAGTACCTTGAATTTCTATCCAAGCATCTACGTCACTATTTTTTTCTATTAATTCATCAAAATTAATATCTTGAAATTCGTAGCCACTTGTTAGTAATTCATCACTTATATGAGGACTCTCTATAGTAATTGGGTCTTCCTCCTCATATTCTTCTTCATCGGGTAATTCTTCTTCGCTTTCCTCTTTTTCTGGTATAACAGTAATATCATCAAAGACAGGCATTACGAATTCTTGTTCAGTATTAATATCATCAAGTTCTTTTTCTTCTTGAGTACAATTAATAGCTTCCTCTAATTCACCACCAAATGAATGAATGATTATCCCACCAGCTAATGCTAACATCGCGATTGATGGAGCAAACTTTAGAGCGCTTTTCAATGGTCTTCTGCTCATTAATATGGCCCCCTTTTTATTCTTTTAAGCCTGTAATCTTCCAAACTTATGTGGCATATAATACCAAATTATGCCTATTTTGTCAAATTAGCTTGATGTCACATTTAGTTTATATTGACATTCTACAGGATTTTGTGGTAATTCCCCAGTATATTCCGATATAACATGAATATAAACTGTTTGGTTTACAGCAACTGATAATGTACTAAATAATTCACTATCTTTTTTTGTTGAGAACCTAGCATTTATGCTATAGTTCTTTCGTGCTAATTCTTCGTCAAAAGCCTTTGTTTCGCTAGATCCAGTACAAGTAATTATTATGTCATTATTTTTTATTTCTACTGGATGATTAAAGGTATTTGTATACTCAATAATTTCAACATTCTTTTTGTTTGAATCAAATGTTTGGTTAGCAAACTTTACTTCTGAATTAGCTATAGTCCCATTATCACCAATTAATTCAAATGGATTATCTTTTCCTTCTTCATTGTTAAAATACTTTACTCCAATGAATGATATAACTAAGATGGATAGAATAACCCCCATAATTCTATCTAATCTCATTTTAATTCCCCCTTGAATTGCGGTATATGTTACCAAAATATGTTGATTTTGTCAAATTTGGAAGATTTTTTTAAATTAAAAAAGATCATCTTTGATGATCTTCATTATATTTTATTTCTTTTATTTTTTGTTTTATCATTATTACAAGCTCGATTGGGCCTTTTATATCGTTTAGAAGAATTAGACTATCTTGTAATTTTTCCTTTAAAGATGTACTTTTAAATATTTCTTCTGATATACTTTTATAGTCTAAGTCTTCATCACTTTTAGAACAATAATCTCTTATATAGTTTTCAACATCTTTTAAGATATATAATTTAGATTGATACTCATCCATTGACTTGATTCCAAAGTATCCTCCCACTAAATATTTAAATCTATCATCATATTTCATAGTCTCGCCTCTTACTTAAGTATTTTATCAAAATTAATTACATTTTAAAAGGCATACATTTTATGTATACCTTTTTAAGAGAAATCTGTGATTATTTTTATAACCACATTTATATTATTAACAATATAGTCTTATATATACTATTTTATAACAAATTCATTATTATCTACATCTATAGTTAATTCAGTTTGTTCATTTATTTCGTTTTCTAGTATATATTTTGATATTTTATTCTCTATATATTTTGTTAAATATCTTTTTACAGGACGTGCACCAAATTCTTTATCAAATGATTCTTCAATAATTTTTACTTTTGCATTATCAGTAAGAGTTATGTTTATTGATATTTGATTTAATCGTTTATTTAAATCTCCAATTAATCTTTCTAATATTTCATAAGCAACTGGTTTGGTAATAGAATTAAAGCAAATAATTTCATCTATACGATTAATAAGCTCAGGACGGAAGGTTTTCTTTAAAATACTCATCATCAATTCATCACGATTATCTTCATTATTTAAGATAATATCACTTCCTAAATTTGAAGTCATAATTATTATTGTATTTTTAAAATCTATTGTTCTTCCTTGGGAATCTGTAATTCTTCCATCATCTAATATCTGAAGTAAGATATTAAATACATCAGGGTGAGCTTTTTCTATTTCGTCAAATAAAACAATGGAATAAGGGTTCCTTCTAACTGCTTCAGTTAATTCTCCACCAGTTTCATATCCGACATATCCTGGAGGTGCTCCTAAAAGACGAGAGACATTAAATGCTTCCATGTATTCTGAACAGTCAATCCTTATCATATGTCTTTCATCATCAAATAGTTCATAAGCTAGACTTTTAGCTATTTCTGTTTTACCTACTCCAGTTGGTCCCATAAAGATAAATGAGCCGATTGGTCTTAGAGGATCTTTAATACCACTTCTTGCACGTATAATAGCATTAGATACTAATTCAATAGCTTCTTCTTGTCCTTTTACACGTTTACTTAAATTTTCTTTTAAATTAAGTAGTTTTTCTTTTTCTCCTCCGACTAATTTAGTTACTGGAACATTCGTCCATTTACTAACAATGCTCGCAATATCTTCTTCATCAACTACATCTGATAAAACAGATGAAGACATACTTAATTTAAGTTGTGATAATTCCATTTCTAAATTTGGTATTTCTCCATGTTTTAAACGTGCAGCAGTTTCAAGATCGTATGAATCTTCAGCTTGAGCTAGTTCAAATCTTAATCTTTCTAGTTTTTCTTTCTTAGAATTTATTAAATCTTTTAATTTTTTCTCTTCTTCCCAAACTTTACGATATTCATCAACTTTAACTTTAAGAGTAGACATTTTTTCATCTATTTCATTAACACGAGAGACTGACTTTGGATCTTTTTCACGTTTTAAGGCTTCTTTTTCTATTTCAAGAGTCATTAATTCTCGATTCATTTCATCTAATTCGGTTGGAACAGAATTCATTTGCATCTTAATTGTGGCACAAGCTTCATCTACTAAATCAATAGCTTTATCTGTTAAGAATCTATCAGTGATATATCTATCAGATAAGTTAACGGCAGCTACTAAAGCTGAATCTTTTATTGTTACTCCATGGAATATTTCAAATCTTTCTTTAAGTCCACGAAGAATAGTTAAAGTATCAACTACATTTGGTTCTGATACTTTTATTTTCTGAAGTCTTCTTTCAAGTGCTCCATCTTTTTCAATGTATTCACGATACTCATTTAGAGTAGTTGCTCCAATTAAACGTATAATACCACGAGCTAACATTGGTTTTAACATATTACCAACATTCATTGAAGAGCTTGAACCAGCACCCGTTATCATATGTATTTCATCAATAAACATGATAATGTCTCCATTTGATTTTTCAACTTCCTCTAAAACAGCTTTAAATCTTTCTTCAAATTCCCCTTGATATTTAGCGCCTGCAACAAGAGCTGAAAGATCTAGTTCCCAAACTATTTTATTCTTTAATGTATCAGGTATATCCCCTTTTACTATTCTACCAGCTAATCCCTCAACTATTGCAGTTTTACCAACACCAGGGGCACCAATAAGTACGGGATTATTCTTAGTCTTACGAGAGAGAATTCTAATTAAATTACGAATTTCTTCATCCCTACCAATAACAGGGTCAATTTTATTATCTTTATAAAGTGCTGTTATATCACGTCCAAATTTTTCTAAGACATTTTCATTATTTGGATTCATAACTCTACTTCCTTTCTTTATTACTTAATAAAACTAGTGTATATACACTAGTCTATATTTATTGTTCTTTTTGTAGTTTCTTTTTCTTTGATTGGCATTGTAATAGTTAAAATACCATCTTTAAAAGAAGCATTAATCATTTCTTCATCAATTTCACCTACATAGAATTGACGAGAACAATTAGTGAATGAATGTCTTTCACGACGAACATATTTTTTATTATCACTTTCATCGCTTTCGGAGTCGTTTTTAGTATAGGTAATTGTTAAATAACCTTTCTCGATATCTAGTGTTATATCTTCTTTACTAGCTCCAGGTAAGTCCATTTCGATAACATATTGGTCATCTTTTTCATAGACATCACATTTCATCATTTTTTCAAATCTGCTATTCTTTTCTACATCATCAAAGAAATCATCTAAAAAAATTCTGCTTGGTAACATTTCAGTCACTTCCTTTCTTGATAATTTAATAATACTACGTTAATTAGCACTTGTCAATACAAAGTGCTAATATATTATTATTTTATGTAAATTATTTAATTTTATAACATAAAAAAAGAACAACATAAGTTGTTCTGACTATAATATTGGTCCTAAAGGGTTTTTCTGGACATCAATATTTCTTAATTCTTCTGCTTTTTTAACTAATTCTAAATATTCTTGTACTCTTGGATCTTGTGATAATTCAAATATTCTGTTATCAATCATTTCAATCATCTCTTGATTAGTTTCTAATGCAGGTCCTTCTGATGTTTTTATAGCTTCATTTGAATCTGCTTCAACTTCAGCAAGTAATTCACTATATTTATCTATTTGATTATTTATATCTGGTTCTTCTTTTTTAGAAATAGGTGCAACTAAACTTTCCATCTTACTTATAGCATTTGGAAAATATTCTTTTATCTTATTTGTAACTAAATTTATATCAGAAGTCTTTTCACCATTTCTTGAAGCACGTGCTTCAATAATTCCATTGTTAATACGCATTGCATAAAGATCTCCATTAATAAATACACTAATTTTAGTAAAATCTGTTTTAATATACGCAGATATTTCTTTAGAAGGATTATAATAATAGATTTCTGGTCCTTGTGATTTATCTTTATCAATTAATCTATATAGATCAACAACAATACGTTCCCCATTTTCTAAGTTTATTGAAGATCCTTGAATTGTAGCTTTTTTTGTTAATCCATTTGCATCAGTTAGATATACTCCATCTTCTCTTTCTTCGGCTTTGTAACCAATAGATTCAAGATAACTATCTAATACTTCTTTATTGTTGTTGTTAATATGTGCTCTTCCATTTTCATCTATAATAAATTTTTCATTGTTAATTGATGAAATATTGGACTTTTGTTCAGCTTCAATTACTGCTGGATTTTTTGCTAGTTGCTTTTCGTATAAAACTGGTGCTAGTCGTTTAAATTCTGCACATATGAATTTTATTGTTTCAGGATCATTAGACTTCTTTCCATTATAGATAAATGTTGCATCATCAAAGCCAAATTCAATTTTCATGCTATTTGGATTATCTAAAGTTCCAAGGGAAACATAAGCATTATCTAGAGTAACTACATTATTTCCTTCTTTTAAAGACCATGACTTATCTCCATAACTAAACTCTAGTGTTCCATCAAATGAAACAAATGTGTTATCGTCCTTTTTAGTAGCTTTAATTACTTCATTTGTAGTTTCATCAACAAAGGCGATTGAACCTTCTATAGTTTTAAGACGATAATTGCTCATTGCACCTAAGAACATCCTGTTCTTTAAATCTTCAGGGCTAAATTCAGCTTTTTTATCAAATTTTAATGATGCACGATAAGTATCAGTTGCCTCTCTTATTATTTCTTTTGCTTTTTTAACTATTTCTTCAAATTTTCTATCTAAGAATCTATTTACGGCATCTAATGAAGTATTAATTTTAAATTTGTCTTCTTCTGGCTCTAAAAAGTTAGTTACACCATGGCGATATAAGAAGTCTGAAAGAGATTTCATAAAATCAGCTTTTATATTATAGATGTTGTTACCATTATATACTCGTGATATTTCGTTTAAGAGTACAGTTAATTCAGACTCAGTTTTTCTCTTTTTTGCATCATCAAAAGATCTAGAAATTAATCTTGTTACATTATTTACTTTTTCTGAAATTAAATCTGCAAGTTCATTTTGAGAAAACTCAAGAGGATGCATTAAATAATTATTTATTAAATCTTCAATCAATGATGTTTTTATAGTAAATTCATCTAATATTGCCTCAGTTATAGTTGAAGAAATAAGACCCTTTTCACTAATTATTTGTTCATATAAATCATTGCGTAAACTAGTATCAAATATTTCAAATGAACTTCTAAAACTATCCATATTAACTGCCATATAATCACCTACTATCATAATCATATCAAAAATATCTTATATTTTAAAGAAATTTTACACTTTTAACTATGATTTACAAAAGATTAATTAAGCATTAATTTAACTTTTTCACCCATTTTAAGGAATGTCCCTTTTTTTGGTGATTGAGCAATAACTACGTCCCCATTGCCAGAATATTCAACACTTAGATTTGGATAAAGTTGTTTTCTGGCGTCTTCTTTTGTTAAACCAGTTAAATCGGGAACTTCATAATATTTAATATCCCATAGTTCATACTCACGAGTAACTTCACTTTTTGATTCTTCTATTCCTAAAACATCTATTGCTCCTTCTAAAACAGATTTTGCAATTGGTGCTGAAACTGTTCCTCCATATTGAACGACACCTTTTGGATTATCAATTGCAACATAAACAACTATTTCGGGATCATCTGCAGGAGTAAAACCAATGAATGAAAGTATGTAATTGCCATCCATATATGCACCATTTTTTACCTTTTGAGCAGTTCCAGTTTTTCCTCCGACAGTATGTCCGTTTATATAAGCGTTTCTTCCAGTCCCTTGGGCAACAACACTTTCAAGGGCAAATCTAACAAGTTTAGAAGTATCATCATTTATTATTCTTCTTTTTTCAACTGGTTCTGTACTTTTTAAAATTTCAAATGTCTCAGGATTAGAAATTGATTTTAATAAATGAGGAGTATAAAGATGACCGCCATTTATAGCAGCTGAAACTCCCATTACTTGCTGAATAGGCGTTACAGATACACCTTGACCAAATGCGGTGGTAGCTGTTTCAACTGGTCCCATATTCTCTGGTTTAAATAAAATTCCATTTTCTTCTCCTGAAAGATCAATTCCAGTTTTTTCACCAAATCCAAAATCCTTAATATATTTCATAAGGGTTTCTTTACCTAATTTTTCTCCCATAACAACAAACCCGGGATTACAAGAGTTTTTAACAACGTCAAGATAAGTTTCTGCTCCGTGTCCTCCTGCTTTCCAACATTTAATTCTTGAACCATTTACATTAATTGAACCTGAATCATAATAATGATCTTCAAAAAGATTAATCTTTTTTTCTTCAATAGCACTGCTTAATGTTATAACCTTAAATGTACTTCCGGGTTCATAGGTATTAAATATTGGTAAGTTTCTATTAATAACTTCTGTGGAATATGATTTATAATTATTTGGATCAAAGTTTGGACGGCTTGCCATACCAAGTATTTCACCAGTTTTCGGATTTGCTGCTACAATAAGTGCTTGTTCTGGATTATATTTAGCAACAGCATTATCAAGTTCACGTTCTATTATAGTTTGAATATTAAAATCTATTGTTAAATTAATTGTTAAACCTTCCTGAGGGGATGTGTAACTTGATGATTTATCTATTCGTTTTCCTTTACCATCTGAAAAGTACTTAATCATACCATCTTCTCCAGATAAATATTCATCATAATAGCTTTCAATACCGGATAATCCTTGATTATCAATTCCAACATAACCTAAGACATGTGAAAGCATATTGCCATGAGGATAATACCTTTTTGATTCTTTAAGTAAATATACTCCATCATAATTAAGTGAATTTATTTTATCTGCTATTTCATAACTTAACTGTCTTCCTTCTGGATGAATTCGCTCAATACTGGTCTTTTTATTTAAATGGGCAAGCATGTTATTATAATCAGTTTTTAGTATTTCTGAAAGGGATGCTGCAACTACTTCTTTATTCTCAATTTGGTTTGGTACAACAACTAGTGAAGTTGTCGTAATATTATCAGCTAAAACTATTCCATTGCGATCCGTTATTTTTCCCCTATCAGCCGTGATGGGTAAATTTCTACTCCATAAATCATTAGCTAAATCATTTAGTCTGTCATAATCTATTACTTGAATATAGAATATTTTTGCTATAACAAGTATAAATAAGATAACTACTACTAAAAATATAATTAAAATTCGAGATTCATAATTATCCTGAAACATAATATCACCTATAAAAATTGTATGTGATATTGTATTTTTTAAGAATTAAAAAAAGTAGGTTTTCCTACTTATTTTCTTCTCTCCACTCACGCATTATATTTATTGCATCTTCCATATTCTTTTCCGTTACTTTGGTATTTTCAAGAATGCTTGCATTAATAATATCTTTACTTATAAAACTATTTTGAGTATACTTTTTTATCTCACTTTTATTCTTATTAGCATTCTCTATAGACTTAACTTTTTTTGATATTAATTTTAATACATAATTTTGTATTTCAGAATCATTTGTATCAATTAATTTAGTACTTCCATTTTCTTCTATTATTTTTGATACATAAAGACTACTTTCTTCATGTTCATTAACACTGTAAAGGCAAAAATGTTCATTATCTTTTGTCAAAATCGAAACTACTTGGGCACGTTTTAATTCACCATTTATTTCAACTTCAATTAAGTCATTTTCTTTCATAGCCTAACCTACCTTTTTATTTGTTCCAATATTCCGTCTTCTCTTTTTAAATTGGTTATCATTTCATCTATTATACTAGTTCTTCTAGCTTTATATTCAGCTTCTTTAAGTGAATCACTAATTCTAGCTGATGCAATTTTCTTTATTCCTGGAACATTTATTAGAGTAGTTCCTTCAAGATGCCTTAGTTTTTTCTTAATATCAGCTAAGGCACTTTTTGTTACACCTTTTAAAAGTATATTTTGAGGTGTTATTTCTTCAGAATCACATATATTTAATTTTATTCTTTTTTCTTGGTTTAAAGCTAATCTTTCTTCAAATCCATTTATTCTTTTTTTAGCTTTTCTTGAAGATTTAATAAGAGTATTTTTGGTGTGTTCCCTAGTACTTACTCTTTTTTCACTTCTTTCTATAATAGGAACATTAAAGACTTTTGTAGCTTCATCAGTTAAAGTCTTTATAGAGTTTCTTAAAATATCTTTATTATTTTTTAGTTCTTCTATTATACTTGGAAGTAAAAATGTTGGTATAGTAATTATTTCTTTTGAACTAGTTTTATAATAAACTGGTTCCTCTGTTTTACTAGCAGTTAATGATGACTCATCAAAAGAAACTATTTCTTTTTTTACTGATGCTAGTAATAGTTCTAAATGTCTAGATAAGCCTGTTTTACTAGAACGAACCTGATTGTATTCCTGTTGTAACTCTTTTAATGGGTCCACATTATTACTTCCTTTCTATTTTAGTTATTTATAATATTTAATATATATTCCTTTGCTTCATCTTCTATATTATTAACTAATTTATCTCCTGATTTAGTACTTATGATTTTAGAAATATAAATATCATTAAGTTCATTTTCTTTTAAAAGAGAATATATAGCATATCTTTCTTGTTTATAAACAATAACATCAATTAATTTAGCTTTTTCTTTTATGCCATCAATTAATACTTCAATAGAATTGTTATCAACCATAGCTACACCTCTTTAGTCTACTTATATTGTAATACATTTTTTATAATTAAGAAAGTAAAAACAATTAAAAGTTAAAAAAACTATATGGCTTATCTACCACATAGTTTTCTTAGTTTCTTAACATCAAAATCATCTTCAAGGTTAAGTGCATTTATCATATTTAAAGTATCCTCGTATAAATCTTCGCCCATAATATTTAATTCACGAGGTCTCGTTATAATAATATCATGGTCTTTAGCATTTAAAAATTCCTTACATTCTAATTTATTAAAGGATTCTCCATAACCATCTCCCCATTCAAGATCAGTTACATCAGATGATTCTAAAACTCTAAAAAGTATTCTTCTTAAAAATTCTTTTGCTACCATAATAAAATAACATTTTTGAATATTTAATACTTCTTCTCCCTGTTTTTTTAAATCAAGACTAAGATGGAAGATTTCATTTCCACATTTAGATAATTCAAAAGCTTTAAAGTTAACCATGACACCTCTTGCTTCAAGAGCTTGGATTATAAATAATGTAATTAAACCTCGATTCCTTATTTGATCTGTTTGGGCCTTATGAGGGTAAGATAAATTATAATAAATATTTCTAACCTCTAATTCATGAACTGGTTTCATAGCTAATCGACACTTTGGAACATTAGCTGCAACTAAAGGAGCGATTGGAGCTCCAACAAACATGCTTCTTTCCATTTTATATGTTTCAATATATTCTGTTAAACCATTTTGCAATTTTTTATTAGCTTGCAAAAAGTTTTCAAAGTCTTTAACATAGCCATTCAATAAATATTCAATAGAAACGTCTAATGGTTCTCCACTAAAGTTTCTATCTTCTCTTAAGCTTGCTTGCTCAGAAAATATTCGTGTATTAACTTCCGGATTGGATTTAAGATAATCATATAAGTCTTTTACACCAAAGAATTTTAAATTATAAACGGTTTTTCCTTGTTGATTTGTAATAGACTTTTTCATGCGTTCTTTCTTGCTTTCATTTGATATTCAAATTCTTTTAATAATTTCTTTGTATCCTTATGTTGATAATTTTCAGAGTCTTTTAACATGTTCGAATAGATTAATGCTAAATAATCAGCATCTTTTGTTTGAACAAACTTATATTTTATTATCTTCTTATAATTGAATGCTTCATCTTCTAGATATTCAACTACGTCAGCAGCATCTCTTGTTGTAAATGTACCAAATGAGTTAACACCAGATTCATTAGATAGTTTAATATCTTCAATTGCTTTACGGAAGCTTTGAGAAAATTCATACCAAATTTCATGATCTTTTAAAATAATTTCTTCAATATCTGACTGATAATTACATTCAACTGCCCAGATTCTTTGAAGAACTGATTCATCCATTTTATGTCTTGATGAATATTCAGTAGTACGACCTTCACCCTTTGTATTTCCAGCTGTTACAATACGGAAATTTGGATGTCTTCTAACTGGTACTCCATTTGGGAATGTATAAGTATTTCTTTTCTTACCAGTAAAGAATCCATTTAATACTGGAACTGCTTCAGGGTTAGATATATCAAGCTCATCAAAGAAAATAATATTTCCTAAAACGAAAGCTCGATAGAAGTTACTTGGAACATATCCACCATCACCAGCATTGTTATAACCTAAAATATCTTGTTCAATTTGAATATATCCACTAGTTATAACATCAATACCTAATATTTTGGAAATTTGATTTTCAACCATATGAGTCTTACCTGTTCCTGATGGACCATAAATATATGGAACATCATTATGAATAAGAATTGTTAATACATCATCAAAACATTCATGGAATATTTCTCCTTCATCCTTAAGTTTTTTCTTTATTTCCATTAACTTATCAAATCTTTTTTTATAAGATGTACTTTGGTCGAAGAAATATACAGGAGTAAAATCAGTTGGAGATTCAATTTGAATGCTTGGATTTGCAACAATTATTTGTTTTGCTGGAACTACTATATTAGAGTTTTCGGAAGCTGACTGAGGAGTTCCAACTTGAGCACTAGATTGAGTCATAATCTTAACATCTTGTAATTTTTTAGCAACTTCATCAGCTATTCCTTCAATATTTTTAATACGTTCAAGGAAAGCTTCATCACTTGTAGTTGACGCGATTAAAGTTTGTAAAGATTGACTGTTTTCAATATAAGAATCAATACTTTCAAGTATTCCTCTTTGCTCTTTTCTTAAGTTAGATAAATCATTATCACAAGACATTTTAATTTTATTAGCAAATGATACTAATTCAGCTCTTTTCTCTCCTAAATAAGCTTCTAATGAACGAAGAAGCATATCCTTGTCTTCTAATATTCCGTTTTTTTCGGCATTAAGTAATTCTTGGTATTTCTGATTAAATTCGCTTAAAACTGTTGTTGATTGACTTTCAAGTTTACCTAACTCTCTTTTGGCATATTCAGTAACATCTTGTTTTAAAGTTGTATAAGCCTCTTTTGTATCATGAATGTTTTTATCAGATAAACTGATTAAAGTTTTTAATTGTTCCGATTTTACACCTAATTCTTCTACGACTTGTCTAAAATATTCAAGTTCTTCATGGCTAATGTCATAGTCTCCATTTGATCTTTTATCTTCCTTTATGTGGGATGCAATAACTTTATCAATTTCTTCAATACTTGCATATCTTAAAGAGTTTATATCTAAATCATTAACTAAAGAAATAAAGGATGCAAATAAAGAACGATCATCTACATAATGTTTTCTTGCAGAAACTAAATATCCTACTACTCTTTCTAGTGTACTAATATTTTCTATTTCAACTTTTCCAGTTTCATTATTTCTATAGAGATTAATAATATATGTTAATACTTCAATAACCAATTTTTTATCAGAGAAAGAATAAATAGCATTTGTAATAATATTTGTATTTAATAATTGTGGGTATATAGCCACTAATTTTGTTAAAGCTAAAAAGTCTTCATCACTTCTTAACATTGAACTAACTTTAATAAGTTCATTTAAAGAAGCTCGATTATTAAATAACACCTCTTCAACATATTTATAAAATAAATCTTCATCACCAAATCTGTTTATTAAATTTTGTAATTCATCTAAAGAAGTTGTAATGTTTAACTTTTCTATAAATATATTTAGTTTTAATTCTGAACCTTTTGTTTTTTTAAACATTCCCATTAATCATTGCCTCCATTTTCGTCTGATATAATTGTTTCTTTTAAGATTAATCTCTTTTCTAAATCATAAATAGACTTTATACCATCAAAATCATATTTAATTGATGCATCAAATGGATGATGTAAATCTATATCATCTATTTTAAATGCAACATAGTCATACTTTTGTCCAAATTCATTAGAAGATTTAAGTTCACATATAATATAATTTTTTTGATTTAAACGTTTAAGTTTCATTGTAATAGTGTAATTTTCTTGATCTAGTGGAATAGTTACTAAGTGTGCTAATTTATTTATTACACTAGATATACGATAATTAATTGTTACACTTTCATCTTCTATGAATAATTGAATAGCTGTATCATTTATTACTTCAGCTTCACTATCTTTAGCTACTCTAACTTTATTACCTAAAATAAAGTTAGAAGCACTTGTTTTTATTATTTCTCCACTGAAGTTTATATTAAATAATGCTAAATAAAATCTAACTAAATTAATGTCTTCATCAGTTACTGTATCTAATTCTGTTGAATGATATAAAGTATCCCTACCTATATCTATTTGTTTTTGAACTTCAGAAGTCTTAACATTATAGGAAATTAAGCCATAGAAAGGATCTTCTATCCCTTTAAAAGATACTAATACTTCATCGATTTTATTTATAATAGTACCTTCAATACCAACATCTTTTCCTTCAATAGCTCCAATTTTAAAGGTAGCTTCATTATCATTAATAACATTTATAATAATTGGAAAAGATAAGGGATTATCTCCTACTTTATAAGTCACGATATATTTTTTATTAAAACCTTTAATATCATCAATTTCAATGCCATCCATTTTTCTTTTATATTCTAAAATATATTTTAAGGCTTCACTTAAGTATGGTTTAAACTTTTTTATTTTCTCATTTGAAGTATTAAATAACCCTATTCCTTCGTTACTAAATTCGCTTGTACGTTCAAGAGCAGAAATCAATTCTTTATCTTCAAACATTTTCTTTGATAAATTGCCTAAAAGGATAATATCTCTATTATCCTTTTCTTGATTATAAAGACTTATTGTCTTTTTTACTAAACTTGCAAATTCTTTTTCTTTATAATCTAGGCTTATATAGTTTTGATTATCATCATAAACTACTTTTAATCCCAAGTATTTCTTATTATTTTTAGAAACTACATTATCAACATTATACAAGTAAACCAAATTAAGATTTTTAATTTGCGATATCTTTACTTCTATTGCATTCATTATTTTCTTCTACCAGTTCTTGAATTATTTGTTGTTAAATATCTTGAACGGCCTGATTTTCCTCTGTTGCTACTTGTATCTATGAAAGCAACTGATTCATCTTCGATTAAACCTAAAATTTCATCTTTTTGTTTGTCTAATCTTTCTTTAATATCTTTTAAAGCAACTTGTTCATTGTGATCTCTTTCAATAAGTGCTTGTTTTCTTTCTTTTATTAAACTAACACCTTCCTCTAAAGCGCTCATAACAATTTCAATAGACTCAAGTGTAAATCCACTTTGTTCAGCAACTTCATTTGCAAGTCTTAAGTTTTCAACAGTTCCTTGAGCACCTTCTTCAATTGCTCTATTGGCAGCATTCGAAACATCTAAAATACCACTTAATCTTTCGTTTTCTAAACGATTATAAATTGATACACTAGCATTAAATTGTAATACAGGTTTTTGTTTATCAACAAAGTCATATGCCACTTGAACAGTAGTCATAGATAAATCTTGTTGAAGTAAGTATTGTTGTATTTGTGATTTATATAAAGTTAATGCTTTATCTAAACCATTTAATTGTCTTAAGAATGCATTAGATAATTGTGTACGACGTGTAACAATTGCTTGTCCATCTGGAGTTTTATCAGTTTCACCAATTGATGCTGTTTCAGTATTGTATTCTTCAAGTCTATCTTTACCTTTAGCTATTGTAAAATCTAACATTTCAATTACTGGAGTAAGCTCTTTAGCTAATTCTGATCTTTGATTAATATCAATTAAAGCATCTTGAGCTATAGCAGCCATGTTATCACTTACTAATTTAAGGTTATCTGTATAGTCTTTGTATCTTCCTTGGTATGTCTTCATAGCGTCTTCTTTTGTTGCTTCTTCATCATGTAAACCAATTCTTATTTTGTTAATTAAACCTTTTAAAATACCAACTTTTTCTTGAGCTTTAGCATTAGCTTCATCAAGTGAATCTTCAAAAGATACAATCTTATCTAATGTTTCATCACTTAAGAATGTTTTTTGTTGTTGAACTGTCATTTGAGCAGTACTTTCTAAGATTGAACTAATTTGTTGTTGAATATTACTTCCATAAGTAATAACTGATCTAGGATCATTAATATTAACATCTTCAACTTTAAAATTTTGACCATTTGAAAGTTTAATTTGTGTTGATTCAGTTACAACTACAGGAGTTTCTTTTGGACCTTCAACTATTTCTCCTTCTACTTTTTCAAGTGGTGTAGAAGCTTGACCTACAGCTTGATAAACTACACCATCAATTACTTTTGTTTCCATTTATTCTTTTCCTTCTTTCTCTATAATCAGGTGATTTTCATAAAAAAAATCAAACATTTCCCCAATTTATAAGTGTTATTATATATGGTTAACTATACTTTGTCTAGTAAAAATTAACGATACTTGAGAAAAATGTTTGATTACTTACTAGCACCCTGTACTAGTATATTTTTTTACACCCATATTAAATGCTATAAAACATGGAATTAAATAAATAAAGACAATTAATGGACTTAACGCATAAAGTATATTATTTGATCTTCCTATAAAGTATAGGAGTGGATAATAATTGATAAATGCATAAGGAATTAAAAACGTAAATATAAAAACGAATGGTTTATTATAAATACTTATTGGGTACTGAGCCATTTCTGCTCCACCATGAGTAAATATATTTCTAACTTCAAGTCCTTGAATTGTAAGAAAACAATAAGATGCTGCTAGTAAAAATATTCCAAAAAATATAACAATTGATGATAATATCATAAGAAATAAAGTAAGTATTTTTAAGAATGTTAATTTGATATTTAGTTTTATAATTGCAAATATTAAAATTAATAATATCTCGATTAACTTGGGAAACTTAACAAAATTTGAATCTGTTGTAAGTACTTGTAAGATTATATTTTTAGGTCTTAATAACAATTGATCAAAAGTTCCTTTTACTATTAAATTATCAAATTTATCCATTCCTCTTGCAAATATTTCATTAAAACTAACACCAAAACGAATAATTGAAAAACTTATAAGAACTTCATACATGTTAAATGAAGCAATTGAGGAAAATCTTCCAAATAAAGAAATAATTACTAAGATATAAGAAAATAAAGTTATAGTTTGTGAAATACAAGATAATATAAAAGATGATTTATATTCTAATTCACTCATTAAGTGCATCTTTAAAGATTTTAAATATAGTTTCATTTTAACCTCCCTGAGATACTACTCTTTTTAATGAATTAGTTAGTAGTATATGGCTTATTAAAATGATTAAAATTGTCCAGATAATTTGCATCATTATACCAGTTAATATTTCAGGTCCACTTATATTACCTATATATATTCTAAATGGTAAATCACTAACATATTGAAAAGGTAAAATTGATGATATATTACCTATTATTGCAGGTAAAAATGGAATTGGTATTGCTAGACCACTTAAGATATCAGCAACAGCTATTAATAGACTAGAAACCCCTTTTTCATTTAATGTTTTTAGTACAATTACTGGATTTAATGTTGCAAGTGCAGTACTTAAAAATGCCCCTAATATTAATGTTAATAAGAATAAGAAAAATCCTTCTATACTACATGGTAATTGCATTTTGTATGGATTAGGTAATAAAAATGCAACCACTATTATTGGTAAAAATCTTAATGTAACATTAGCTAAACGTGATGCTAATATTTTAAAATACCACATAAAATATAAATCTTTTGGTCGAGTTAACTCATATGAAATATTTCCACTTCTTACTAAATCAAGTATTTCTTCATCACGATAAAATTGATAAATTAGTGCAAAGAATGATTGATTTAGCCAAAGATAAGTAATTGTTTCACTTAATGTTAATGGAGTTTCTGCATCTGTTTTAAAAAATGCGATAAATACAAGTATATATACTAGACCAAAAAAGAATTGAGTTAATATGCTACTTAATGCTGATACACGATATTGTAATGACGCGATAAACTTTAATCTAAAATATGATATATAGGCTTTCATATACCGAATTCCTCATATAATTTTACAATTAAATCATCAGTATTCTCACTTTCAATTTCTATATCTTCTATTCTTATCTTTTTACTTATAATATTTAAAAATTCTGAAATATTTAATTCTTTACTATTGATCACGAAATGGTATCCATCCATAGTTTTTAAAGACTCTAATATTCCTTTCTTCTTAATATTAATTTTATCCTTAGTAACTACATCAATGTTTACTTTATTAGAATATTTATTCTTTAGTTTTTTTAAAGAGCCATCATAAAGAATTCTACCCTTCCCAATTAATATAATTCTTTTTGCTAATGCTTCTATATCAGACATATCATGTGTTGTAAGGATTATCGTAACATGTTTTTCTTTATTAATTCTTTTAATAAATTCTCTTACACACTGCTTTGATACTGCATCTAAACCAATTGTTGGTTCATCTAGAAAAAGTATTTTAGGTTCGTGAATAAGTGATGCTGCAATCTCTAGACGCATTCTTTGTCCTAAACTCAGTTGTCTTACTGGTACATTTAAGATATCTTTTAGATTAAGTTCTTTAATTAGTTCGTTTAAAACACGATTATAATCTTCATCACTTATGTCATAAATATCCTTAAGTAAACTAAATGTATCAATTGCTGGGATATCCCACCACAATTGACTGCGAGCCCCAAAGACTACGCCGATTTGTTTAACATAATTTTTTCTGTCTAGCCATGGAGTAAATCCATTAATACTACACTTCCCATCGTTTGGAGTAAGTATTCCAGATAATATTTTTATCGTGGTACTTTTACCTGCTCCGTTCGGTCCGATGTAACCTACAATCTCTCCTTCATCAATGGAAAAAGATATGTTATTAACGGCTTCAATAACTTTATATTCTCTTTTAAAGAATGATTTAATTGAAGCTTTAACTCCACTTTCTTTCTTCACGACTTTGAAAGATTTACTTATGTTATTAACCTCGATGATTGACATTTATAAAACACCTTCCTTCCACGCAAAAAAGCCGGATACTCTTCCCACACGGGGTTAAGAGTATTCAGCTCTTTTGTAAAATGTCTTAATCATTATAATATAGATATTTAAAATATGCAATATTTTTTAAAGTATACGTATATAAAAAGCAAACTAATAATTTAAGTTTGCTTTAATAATCAACAATTAATTTGTTGGTGCAAGAACAAGGCGAGCCGTACCGTAGCTGCCGGCTGCACCAGTGCCCCTAGAGAAGTTGAACTGGCCAGCAAGAACGCCAGCATCGTAGTAGCCGCCTCGACCGAACCATGGGTCAGTAGAGCCCACGAAGTACGAATCGTCAGCGTACCAATTATTATGGCAGCGTTGATTATTGTCCTTGTCTTTATAATAATAGAATGGCCCCATCTCCCCTGTTGCATCTCCCAAGATCCTATTGTTAAATGAAGTTATTGTACTATTACTTGGATATACATCTAAGTATTTAGCATTTGCTGTCAACTCAGAAGCCGTGAATCCACTACTTCCTGTTGCCATATATGCTGCCATATATTCCCAAGCACCACCTGACATATCATATATTCCAGTTATATTTCCAGTTGTACTTGCTTTATATCCAGTTGTTGTATTATATGGAAGAGTTTTTGTTGAATCTGTTCCATACGTTCCTGGATAACTACTTTGATCTGTTCCATCTACTGCTGCATATCCTGTTAAATAATTTGAATTATTATTTATTCTTACCTCTGTATTTATTCCATATACTGAATGTGAAAGATATGCTGCTGCACCCCACTCAGTATTTTTCATCATATGTGAATCTAAATTTGTATTATAACTCTTTA